>NZ_KE384554.1:512713-746840 GCF_000426705.1 Spirochaeta cellobiosiphila DSM 17781 | reverse complement strand
TGCTTGTTGGTGGAGATATAGAAGATGGGGAACAAGGTGAGACTAGCACTAATGCTAATGGGGGAAGAACTATACATATAGCTACCTTGGGTAATGATAGAAATGGTGCTCTTATGGCTGGTGTTGTTTTACAACATGAAGCCTATCGAGATGGTGATAAAAACAGTGCCGACCAAAAGGCTGAATTAGAAAGAGCCGCTACTGCTCATACCGAGATGTCTATTCGAATGGGCAATGACAGTAGATATGGAATGGAATTCCTTGGAGCAAATGGGAATCTTCTTAAGGATATATATGAATATAGTAAAGGAGCGGATAACTTTAATGAGTATGTTGCTGCTTCTTATGATAATTCTTCTGATTATTGGAAGTTGTTATCTGATGGATCCCTTGAGTATGATGGTAAAGCCAATTTATATGATGAAAATGGAGAAATATTACTACAAGTTATAGATGAAATATCTCGTGATGATGATAAAAAAGCAACTGGTCGTTATGTAGAGACTGGGTTAGCTCGAATTATGGGGATTACAAATACAGAAGCAGCCCAATTAATGGCCACTTCTGGGTTGCAATATAGTGTAGCAGATGGTCTTGATGTAACAGATACAGCCAACTGGTCATGGAAAGGGCAAAATGATTTCAACAAAACTGTCGCAGGTATGGATGCCCCGGAAATGCTGCTTAATTATCTAAAGACAGAGGATCAATACAATGTATTAGTTGAACGTGGTTTAATGGATACAGAACCTGCAAACTGGTTAGAGAACGCTACCTCTAAATTAGAAGATTTCTTAGATATTGATATACCTTTTATAGATAATACACAGCCTATAACTTATGATTCCTGGATTCAAGGGATGAAGGATGATGCTTTAGCTTATTATCAAGATCATCTTGTAGATGGAGGCTCTGATTTAGGTGATAGAATGGTTGGGGAAAACTTTTTGGCAGGTTTCAATGAAGTACATGGAGATGATTTACAAGCGTATCGGGAAGCAAGAGGCAAATGGGTTGCTGGAGGAAAACAACAATACTTCTTGGATACAAAAGATGAAGAAGGACATAAATTGTATAAGTATTTAGCTTATTATTCTCATGGTGATATACATATGGTTAACGAGCGTGAGGAAATATTTGCTCCTGATGGTATGAGTGTTGATGATTACTATCTTACTCTAGGTAATCCACCAGATACATATTGTAATTTTAATACATCGACTTTTTCTGAGGCTTATGGAGGTTCCTTTTTAGAATATTATCGTTATCGAGAGCATAATGCTAATGATATTAACGATAAATTGAAGCAACAATATTACAATAATCCAGATGGATTTTATCAATCAGTAAGTGCAGAGGAAGCTGTAAGGTGGCAAGAGTCCGGTGGGTTAAGTTTTACTTCTTGGAAGAATGATGAGGGTCGTGGACATATATCACCCATTGCTGGTGGTAATAATGAAAGCGGGGAATTAACAGATATTTACTACAGTAATATAGGTGCTTATAGTGCTGATGGATATGTGAATTCACAAACAGCATTTCTTAAGACATGGGATGATGATGATCTAGATTATTTTATATATATACCAAGGAAGGTAAACTAATGAAAATGAAGATATTTTTAGCTTTAGTAATAATTTTATTTATTAGCTGTAGTAGTGCTCAGATTGAAGATTTTTCTGATCTAATTATAGTCTTCAATGAGGGGCATAAATCAGTAATAAATACTGATGGTAAAATAATTATAAAAGATCTCGAAAAACGACTAAAAATAACTTTAGTAAAATATAATGTTGATCGTCAGATCCAGGTAGTTAAAATAGATGGTAAGCAAGTTCTTATTGATAATCAGTTTAATGTTCTAAGAGATTTTAATTATGATGTCATACATGAGACTCGAGAGGGGGGATTGATGGGAAGAATTGATAAGGATGGACATGCTATAAAATATGACTTATATGATAAAGAAGGTAATTTCCTCTATAGTTCCAAAGATCCAATATTCGATTACAATGAAGGTATTGTTTTAATGAATTATTCCAATGGTCCTTATGAAGGGAAATTTACCTTTATAGAACTAGAGACTGGAAAAGTCATTGGTAATGAAGGTTATTATACTGCCAATGCCTTTTCTGAGGGGCTAGCTTATGTCTATGATTATAATGGCTATAGTGCCTATATTAACCATGAGGGAGAGGAAGTGATTAATGGTTGGGTTTGTGACGTATTCGCAGATCGTCGAATGTCTTCCACTTACTTCTCAGAAGGATTAGCTCCTATACGATTGGGTATATTTGAAGGTGCTGATAAGGTAGGCTATATAAATAAAAAGGGTGAGATTGTAATTCCTATGAACTTTGTCTCAGATGAACCTTTTTCTGATGGTTTAGTGGCAATTGCGGATAAGTATAATCATTTTGGATATATGGATAAAGAAGGTAATTGGGTTATTGAGCCTCAATTTACTAGTGCTGGCAAATTTAAAGATGGCATTGCCTTTGTAAATACTGATGGATTCACTTACGGCTCAGTAATTAATCTTGCAGGAGAGATGATATGGGTTGGTCAAAAAATACCTAAAAGAAGCTACTAGGTATAAGTTCATAATAGAGTAAATACATATCAAGAGTCTGAATAAGCACAATTCATTCCTTTTTAAGATACCATTTTGTCTTTAATGGAAACTTTAGTTGGCAACAAAGATTGCTAGACTTTGGGAAGAGCGAAGCTACCAGCATCGCAAGTTGTGTTATTCCTGGTGTTGGTAGCTTGGGATCTTTTGGCGAAAGTTTAGGTGATACTATTGGTGGTAAAATAACAGAGAGTTTAATTGATGGAGCCGTGAATAATGCTGTCTCAGGCATAATTAATATAGTAATGAGGACATTGCTTCTTATAGACAACATTTTAGTGCTGCTTATAATAGCTTAGTTGAAAAAACTGGTAATTTGATTGAAGATTTAGGTTTAATATGGAGTGATTCTGAAAATACTTTTATTAGTGATCCAAATATTAGGATAGAAAAGGGAAAGTTTTATCCAATAGCTGTTCAAGCAAATGCTTATTTAATGCAGGAAGTTTGGGATGTCTAACGCTTTATGCCAGTTATTCATGGGCATCTCCTGAAATCGGAATAAATAGATTTTATGATTTTATGAATATGTTTGAACTTGGTGATACTGGCTATGTTCATATTAATAGAAGTTTAGGAGATTCCTATTGAGAAATTATAGTTTTATAGTGATAGTAATAATTAGTCTATTTGTATCTTGTTCAAATCGTGAAAGGTTATTAACGCAGGGTAATAAAAAGCAATCCGTGAAAATAAATACAGATTATATAAGAAGTATAAAAAAGGAAAACTTGTCTGCGGATGTAAAATATTCTCTTAAGTATAATATATATCCATTTAGAGCATTCAGCCTTATTGATGATAGTAAGACTGCTGATAATTATACAACACTAAACTATTCTTATTTTCAGGATAAAAATTTATTACTATACGGTTTTCAACAAACCTATTTCTTAACGAGAAGAAAGCATTATACTTTTTTGGAAATTCAAGAATATATAGATGAGAATGTATCTTTTAGTTATCGTAAAGAGAAAAATGATCAAGGTTATTACATTTTTGAAACAAGTAACAAAAAGAAATCCATAGATATCATAAAGAGATTTGAAAAACAAAGGGAAGAGATTATGTCTTACTATATCTCTCAGTATCCTAATGAAGAAAAGGCAATAAAGAAGTTAAATATTTTGTATCCCACTAAACAAGGGAAAGACTTAGTGGGAGTGGTAGATACATATTATAATATTAATAACGGAATTTTTCTATTGACAGAAAAAGGTGATTTCCATGCTTACAATACTAAAGGGAAGATAACTATCAGTGATGATGGTAGAACGGCATATATCATGGAGGAAAAAGCTAATCAGTCTTGGCTTTTCACCAAAATTGATTTAACTAATTTAGAGATACTAGATTCACAAAAGATTTATTTAAATGAGTATGGAATTAATGGTGTCTATGTTTCTCTGTCGACATATTTTAATGGAAAATACACGGTGTCTTTTTGTGGGAGCGTGTATCCCTTACCTGAGGTGATGCCACGTGATGGAAGTTATCATGATGAAAGTTTTAAGGAACTCATTATTTCTTTTAACAATACCAATTTTGCATATGATATTGTTAAATATGATGATTTTAAATATCCTTTACTTAATTATCCAACATATCCTGATCTTAAGTATTACTTAGTTAATTCGTTGTATAAAACGGATGTTAATATATCATATCTTCCTGTGGGATTTGCATCGAGTTATATGAGGAAATATTACTTTAGTAATCCTACCTATTTATATAAGCTAAACAAAAGATTATATTTTTTACCGGAACAGGAATATTATTTCACAAAAAAACCTGGATACATTACCCATGTAGAATACATAAAGAATCATACAGATTATCAATTAGACATAGAAAACATTATTAGCAGTACATATCAGAATATAGATTTTGGTGAAACAAGTAGGTACCAAGGTGATAATGATATAGATAATGTAACTCAGACTATAAAACTAGAAAGTGATCATGATTTATTTAGTATTGTAATCTGCAATGGGCAATATGATAATGAACGAAAGAATATGGATCGTAATTATGGGCGAATTAAAGAAATAGAGATAAGATATGATAGTAGACCAGATTTAGTTCATAAGGTCATGTTAGAAGATTTCCATGCAATGCAGTTAATACCATTAGCGATTCAGGATGAACATTCTGTTAAAATTACTATTAAAGACATCTATGAGGGTAACAGTATCGATCAACCTTGGGTTTTAGATTTTGTAGGAGTAATTTATAAATAACTCAGTGTCACATCCAATTATATACCTGGTGTAAGCCGTTGGGGTTGCTTCAGTTCAATTTTGGGTGACACTGTTGGTAACAAAATAACAGAGGGTCACATATTGATGGAGCAGTGAATAATGCTTTTTCAGGCCCCATTATCTGGGCAACAGACTCAAAAACAGGTAAAAAATATCAAACGGACACGGCAACTAATATGGGATTACTGGAAATGAATCTAGCAGGAAGTGATCATTTATAATATGTCGCAAGTCCTAAGTGGTGTAAAACTCATAAAGCTTAATCATGATATAAACAAGAAGGTTATGAGAATGGAATAACACCTATTGTAACTAATGATTTTCATAACAGTGCAAAAAATATAACATTGTATCCATTATATGGATATAAACGCCATGACCAGATTGATGTCGTAAGCAATGATCATGCTTTGGTTAATGCTTTTGCCGATGAGACCTGAGAATGGTGAGAGGGTTTGGCCTTCAAGCCACTATTAACATGAGGAGATGAGGGGCATCAAAGGCATGTAATCTTGATGATTATTTCATAACGACATCAGAAATATTACTTACAACTGGCCTGGCAACTGCTAACAATACAGATAACTGGAATAATATCTATAATTTCTCCAGTCAAAATCCTCAAATAAACGATTGGAATAATTTTTTCTGGAACAATTATAGAAGTATGCCCTTGGATTATTGGGATTCATTAGATAGTCAGACAAACAGTTATCTAGCTAATTTAATGTTTAATAGTGATATTTATGGAGCAGCATTTAGATGAAAAAAATTACAATATATCTATCTTTCTATTTAATAATTTCCACCATGGTATTTAGTGATGATTTTTCTATTGATCTTGTTGATAAATTGGGAAAGGAGTTAAAGTTTAGAGACATTGCCGCTACTTATTGTTTTGTTACTGACGATATTATTTTCTCTAGCGGTGCTGATACAGAACCCGTATTATTCAGTATTTCAGAAAATAGAATAATTAAAAAGGTTCCCGTTGAAATATATGACTGGAAATGGGGGTGGATTGGTGTATTGCCTCCCTTAATCTGTGATGATTCAAATGATAGTCGAGTTATGTATTTTAGTTTTGGAAAAAATTACTATTCATTAGATAACTCCTTGAAATTGCAAAAATATAATAGAGAAGAATTCAATACTATTATCAGTCTCTCTCAAAGCAGTTGGTACAATATTGAAAAAAAGCTTACAGATGAACATTTTATAGAAGATCCACATTCTGCTTACCCTATCAAAGCTTTTAAACTAAAACAGGGTTATGAAATCCATTTTGGAGAAGATACACTTTATAACCAAACCATCGGTGAAGAAGATCTATCTCGAGTAAAAGTCTATAAACACGGAAAGATGATTATGGGCTTAGAGGATGTTGTCCCCAACTTCTATCATAGCATTTGGGATAGTCTTCAATACGATGTCAGTCCTAATAAGGAGTATATTATTATTCTTGGTTGGGAAGGGATAACATGGGAGTGGGGAAAAAACCGATATCCCTATGAAGATGTTTACCTTTTTAAGATAAACTATCCAGAATAGTTACAACTAGCCTTAGTGGTATGACCGGCAGTACCAATGTTAACCTGGCCAAAATAGCTTTTAAGGATTTAAAAGGCGGTTATGATATGAGTATGGGTAGATTATCTTTTGTAGCTCAGGGATGTGATATCCCTAAGTCATGAATCCATGAGAAATGTTTATGCCAATGGAGATAATAGCCAGGCTCAGGAAAACTGCAGGATATATTCCTAAATAAACTGATATCAGAAAAATTAGTAGTGACATAATAACCAATGTAGAGTATCCACTAAATGGTAGCCTAGGAAGTGTCTTGGATATTTGACTCTTTTTGAGGCATTTAGAAAAGTGTTGCTCTATACACTTATTGACCATAAGAGATCATAGAGATACCGTTGAATAAGAAAAAAAAGCACAATAAACAAGGAGTAATATATGATGAAAAAAATACTTTTAATTATGGTTATGAGTATAATTACATTCTCATGTAGCATCACAGAGGAGATAGATTCTGATGTAAACTTAAATGCACCTGGAGAGTACAGTGTTGATAAGGGGTATGTTGTATCGCTTCCATATAATAATGCCACCGTAAATACTACTATCAAGTCAATCACCGTAAACAATGATTTATCTCTAGGTATCAATATGATTTGGACCGTGTATGTTGATCAAGGTTATAGTGTTACAAAATATTCAGATGCTAATAATTATGACATTAACCTAACAGATAATTTTGGGAATACATATTTTATGACAGATGCTAAAGATGCTGCTGGTGTGGATGTTACGATGACTAATGGTGATAGTTGTTTTGGGACCTTTGTTTTTCCACAACCCACTAATGGTATAATTGAATTATCTTTTAATGATGATGATAATAATATTTCAATTACAATAAATGTAGTCAAATAGAGTTTTAGGTGTAAAAGAAAGATAGAAGAAGTCTAATTGATTTGCCTTATAAATAAAAAGTTACAAGCTCAAGCTTTAACTTAAAGTTGTAACTATAGAAAGCACCCCATTGAGTAGTTAAGTATTCCCCTTTTACTTTCCAAATAGGTGCCTTTCATTACTACACTATGACAGTTGTGGAATTCACCCATCGTCAATTGACAAATTCCGTCATCTTCAATTGACGATGGGTGACAGTGACAGGCTAAAATGGTGACAGTGACAGGCTAAAATGGTGACAGTGACAGGCTAAAATGGTGACAGTGACAGGCTAAAATGGTGACAGTGACAGGCTAAAATGGCGACAGTGACAGGCTAAAATGGCGACAGTGACAGTACTACCTCTTTTAAGACCTCAATTTACCTTTCGAAAAGTGCGGACATCAGTTAAATCTTACCATCCCAACACTTCCCCTCATAATAACCCCATAAAACCAAAAATCACCCATAAAGGGTGATCTCCTGATTCCCAATACAAGCTAACATTGCCTTTAGAATAAGGAATCGATATATGAAAAAAAGCAAAAATTTAAACCTATCAACCCTCATAGTTATTGTCTTTGCCACATTAGTTATAGCCTTAGTATTGGGGGTATTACATGCCGCCTTACAAACCATCACTGGAGTTATAGGGAAGCTTTGTTTAGGATTAGTGACAAGCGCCTTAATCGGAGGAGCCTTTGTTGGATTAGAGTATCTAACCAAATGTAACCGTCCTTCACTATTTCAAAAATTCTGTATGATATCAGCGGCCTTGTCCCGTTATGTTAGCTGGGTGTTTTTCTTAAAATTCATGGATATAAGTGATGGATTAGTCCTTAATCCTATTCATCTTTTAGATTTGATCCATAAGATTGGCTCTGTGGGCTTGTGGGAAGTCTCAGGAATGGTCGTCAAAGGACCTCTATTATACCTTGCCTGGATCATAGAATCCCTCTGGATCATCCTATTCTCACCTGTGATCATCTCCCTCTTCAAAATAGATCTAACCCTATGTCCAGGATGCCATAATTGGATTAGGAATAAAACAAGCTTTGGCCCTTATAAAGAAGACTATGACAAAAAGAGTCTACGATATGATTTAGAAAGGGGATCCTGGAATAGTCTCAAGAATCTGTATCCTTCCTCAGGAGATGCTTTAACTCACACTATTATAGATATTTACAGCTGTCCAAAATGTAAGGATAGAGCTTATCTTCAGGTGGTTAGCAACAGAAAAGAAAACACTCCTGATCAAAAGGAACGCTATAGTACTACCGTCCTCATACCCAAAATAACCTTATCCCAAACAGAATGGGATTATGTCAAAGACATCTTATCTTAGCTAAAAAAGAGACCCCTGGGAAATTTATCTTGTTGTGTAAATCCATAGGATGACAAATTCAAAAAGGAGGGGGATGAAAAAGTTAATCAATCAGGATTGCTCCCCCAGGGGTACATATAAATAAAAAAGTTTTATGAAGAAGCACCCAGACTAATTCAAGGCAACTAACAGAAGCCTCTCCTCTCCAGGTGAATTCAATAGACAAACAACAAAGAGAAGGAAAAGGTTATAAAAAAATATATAAATAAGATACAATTACTAGATTGGTGAATGAGTGAGGAAAATTTGATAAAGAATGTACTAATTAAGTTTTTGTTGATTTGTATAATGATCATTATAATTTTTGTGATGGCCCATAGATATTTAAGTAAATCCATTCAGAAACAAGAACAAAATCAATCAGACGAGGCTAACCTAGACTTTTCTCCTGATACAGAGTAAAACGAGGATCATGAAACAAATACAATGGTTTCCCGGCCATATGAACAAAACCCGCAGGTTAATAGGGGAGAATCTTCCTTCCATTGATGTGATTATTGAAATCCTCGACGCAAGGGTTCCCGAATCCTCCAGAAACCCTATGATAAAGGATATTATTGGAGATAAACCTCGTCTGGTCATCCTTAATAAAACTGACCTGGCAGATCCTTCTGTCACTAAGATTTGGATGAAGCGTTATGCTGAAGAACCGGATGTGTTACCCCTCGCTTTAACGAGTAAAGATAAGAATCAGATTAAGCAAATTATCCCAGGATGTCGTACTTTAGGTAAGGATCGTAATACCAGAAAGCGACGGGCTTTACGTGCCATGATTGTCGGAATTCCTAATGTGGGGAAATCCACTGTTATAAATGCTCTTAAGGGGCAGAAAAAAGCTAGTGTGCAAAACAAACCAGGACATACTAGACATTTACAACGGGTAGCCTTAAATCCTGACTTTGAATTGGTTGATACTCCGGGGATATTATGGCCTAAATTTGAAGATAAAAGAGTCGGTTATCGATTGGCTCTCCTTGGCTCTATTAAAGACGAGATCCTGGATCTATTTGATATCGCAGGTAAAGGTCTTAATTATCTACGTCTTAATTATCCTAAAGAGTTACAGGAAAGATTTAAATTAGAGGAATTACCAGAAGAACCTATGGTACTTCTAGAACTTATGGGCCGTAAAAGGGGTATGCTTCAAAAGGGTGGTATTGTGGATATGGAACGCATTTGCCATGTCTTCTTATCAGAGTTACGAGAAGGCAAAATAGGACGTGTTAGTTTTGAAAAGCCTGATGAAGATACTTTATGGTTTACAGAAGAGGAAGAAGAGTCAGGGGAAGAGAATTAAACTTCCCCATTAACAAAACCTTCTTAATTGAATTGATAGAGGGTTACATCTAAACTTCCATATTGGATATAACGTTTGATGTGAGCCTGTTGATTATATAACTTTTCCAGCTTTTCATTATTGGTGATAATGACCTTTCGCCAAGAGGGGTAGCTTTCATTCCACTGACTTAAGCTTCTATAGAGGTCTTCTGCTTTTTGTTTGTCCTGAAGCCTTTCCCCATAGGGGGGATTAGTAATGATGTATCCTTCATCAAAGTCTGCTTCTCCCTTGGTGGCGTCTTCCTTGTAGAACAGAATCTGATCACCAATTCCAGCCTTCTTAGCATTCAGCCGAGCTGTATCCAGGACTTTATCATAGTTATCTCCCCCGCTTAAAGGACTGGTAAGTTCTCTTTTCGCTTGAAGTCTTGCTTCTCTTTTGACCTTTTTCCATAGATCCTCCTCGTGGAAGTTCATTTGTTCAAAGGTAAAAGTCTTCTTGATACCAGGTGCTATATTGAGATCCATAAGGGCCGCTTCAATGAGTATGGTTCCACTTCCGCAGAAGGGATCATGAATAGGATAGCCCGGTTGCCATCCTGAGTAGATAATCATAGCTGCCGCCAGAGTTTCTCTTAAGGGGGCTTTCCCGGCTTCTTCTCGATAGCCCCTTTTATGAAGTCCATCGCCAGTTAAGTCTAGACCAACTAATAATTCGTCTTTATCCCAATAGAGTCTTATATTGGCTGGTTTTCTATTGTTCGTCTTTTCTGTACAGTTGAGTGCTTCCAGGATAGCCTTATGAGCTGTCTTTTGTGTAATAGGAGAGCTTTTGATCTCTGATCGGTAACTTCTTACCTTATCAATCTTTATATTCCAAGTGTTATCTATGGCAAGTGACCAGTTCAGTTCTTTTATCCCATCAAAAAGCTGATCAAAATTATGGCATTTCCATGTGCCCATTTTTAAAAGGATTCTTTCTGCTGTTCGTAAATAGATATGGGCTTTATATAAGCCTTCCAGATCTGTATCTACGATAATACGACCACGACTTTTGTCATTTATTGTTAAACCTAATTTATCCAGCTCCTTCTCTAGAGCTTTTTCAATCCCTGGAGCGTGGAGGATTATTATTTCCATCTTCCTTCCTTTTGCTTGTCAGGCCTTAGTATAACCTATAGAATAACTTAGGTCGACGGGACTTCCCTCGGACATTAGGAAGGATATAATGAATAATACATATTATCTCATGAGACATGGCTTGAGCGAAGCTAACATTGAAGGTCTAATCATTTCTGATCCTGAAGTGGGTACAAAAAAGTATGGCCTCACTCCCCAGGGACGGGGTGTGGTTCGTCAGGCTTTATCCTCAAGGGAATTAGATTCTCAGACTATTATATATAGCAGTGATTTCTTACGAACTCAGGAAACAGCCTGGGAAGCATCACGATTGTTAGAATCCAATGCCCCTATCTTAACAGAAGCCTTAAGGGAACGATTCTTTGGAGACTTTGATGGGGGGCCAGATACTCATTATGCAGAGATTTGGGAAAAAGATGAAAGCTTACATAATGATAATACCTGGAAAAATGTTGAGAGTCCCCAGTCTGTACGTCAGCGTACAGAAGCGCTGATTCATCAATTAGAAAAAGATTATCAGGGAGAGAAAATCCTTCTCATTTCCCATGGGGATGCCTTGCAGATACTGCAAACCTTTTTTGAAGATGTGGAACCATGGACTCATAGATCTCTGGATCATCTCCATACAGGGGAAATCCGGAAAATGACAAAAAAAGGAGAATAATCCATGCCTTATACAACAGATGATGTACGCATAAAGGAATTAAGACCTTTGATACCACCGGCTATTCTGATGGAAGATATTCCCTTATCAGAAGAAGATCGCCGTCTAGTGGTAGACACAAGAATCAAGATAGCAAAGATACTCAAAAAGAATGATGATCGTCTTTTAGTTGTTGTCGGACCCTGTTCTATTCATGATGTGGATGCGGCTCTGGACTATGGCAGACTTTTAAAAGAGGCCAGACAGAAATATTCCGGTGAACTTGAGATTATCATGAGAGTTTATTTTGAGAAGCCTCGAACCAGAGGTGGTTGGAAAGGGCTCATTAATGATCCTGATTTAGATGGTAGTTTTCAGATTAATAAAGGTCTTCGTATGGCTCGGAAGCTATTAGTAACCTTAACTGAAATGGGTCTTCCTGTGGCGGTTGAGTTTCTGGATACTATCAGTCCCCAGTTCATTGCAGATACTATATCCTGGGGTGCCATAGGGGCACGGACAACAGAAAGTCAGGTTCACAGAGAATTGGCTTCCGGACTCAGTGCTCCCATAGGTTTTAAGAATGGAACCAATGGTAATTATAATATAGCCATTGATGCTATTCATGCGGCACGGGCTTCCCATAGCTTTTTGTCAGTAACCAAACATTCTTTGGCTGCCATTGTCTCTACAAAGGGGAATCCCCATTGTCACCTTATCTTAAGAGGTGGTGTGGATGGTCCTAATTATTATGAAAAAGACATCTCCGAGGCCGTAAAGGCTCTGGAAGCTTCCGGTTTAGAAGGCAGTTTAATGGTTGATTGTTCCCATGGTAATTCCTGTAAGGACCATACAAAACAACCTATGGTAGTGGATTATCTATCAGATCTTGTTGGCAGGGGAGAGAAAAACATTATTGGTCTTATGATTGAGAGTCATCTCAAGGGGGGGAAACAAAGTATTAATCCCGATAAGAACTTAATGGAATATGGCAAGAGCATAACAGATGCCTGCTTGAGCTGGGATGACACACTACCCCTATTTGATCGTTTGGCAAAAGCAGTTAAAGCTAGGCGTCAAGGTGATTAAGTAAATAAATCAGCTGGTGTATAGCTGTTGTTTTTCTAATATCTATATGCCAGTCTATATGAGCTGATAATCTTTCCGTTTTTTCTATACGGGGGGATCCAAATAAAATAATAGTGGATGGTTCTCGCCCTTCTTTGGCTTCATACTGACGAAGCTCATTAATGAATTCTTCACCATATAGTCCCATCCCGGTAATAAAGACGGGTTTGGGATAGAAGAAAAAAAAGTCTTCACCCCTAAATTCTAAAGGAAGATGATCGAGGAAAGCTCTCACATCACCATAGGCCATCTTAAGCTCTCCTGTCCGGAGAGGAATATCACCAGTATAGGATTTTGAGATAGAGAGTCGGGAAAAAGCAGAATCCAATAATAGAAAAATATTGTCTGGTTTACCTTCTTTTAGGGTATCAATAAAGTTGGTAAACTCTTTAGTAATCATAGAAAACTCCTGATGTAACTTGTTAACATTATGATATCAAATAAAGGAATATCAAGAGTATTTTCCTAAAAACATACTTTTTTTGTAACACTCTGAGTGTTCTCTTTGTTTAAAGGATGTATTTGAATTGGAAAACAATTCACCCTCCAAGCTTATGAGCCCCTTCGGTTTATCTCCTTTACCTTAGGGACTCATTTTTTATTTTTTGCCACCGTAGATACTATTGTAATGCTTGCCGTAGAGTTTATCAGAATTAGCAATATGTTTAATAAGCCAGTTAGCTACTTCGTCTTGCACTCTGGTTGCCAGTAAAGGAGTAGGGCCTTTTTCTTCTAGTTCTTTTGATAGAACTTTTAGCTTGTCTATGAACTTATTATGAATGACTCTATGGTTTTCAAGGTCTGGATATTGTATCCTTTCCATCATCTTTTCTTCATCACTGAAATGTTCAATGACGTATTGAGCCAGCTTGTCCAATAAAGGCTTGATACTATCTGTCCCTTTTCCTGACACCATGGCTATCAGATAATCATCCAAAGCTTTAATAAGCTTCTTATGTTGATTATCCATTTCTTCCACACCAACACTAAATCCTTGTGACCATTTTATTCCTATCTGGGCTTCACTTATGCTGTTTTCCTGGATACCAGTATCCATTTGTTCAATACTCTTACTCAGGGTTTCCATGTTGATGCGGTTTTGATGGATTAAGGTCATTATCTGCATTCCCACCTCATTAAGGTTTTCCATACGAGTGGTGATTTCTTTAATGGATGTTTCTGTCTGTTGGCTGGATTTATCCACCGAAGCCATAGATTCGTTAATGAGTTTTGTCTGTTCTTTGATTTTAATAGAGCTTTCATGAACATCATGGCTTGTATCTGACAGTATCTGAACAGACTTGAGGATTTCATGTTGTCCAATGGCTAATTCTTCCATGCTGGAACTGATTTCCTGGAAGGATTGACTAGCATCATGAACTTCTTCATTAACCTCGGCAAATATCCTTCCACTAGCTGTACTAAAATCTTGAACCTGTGCCATTCTGTTGGTGATTTCCGTCAGGGAATCTGTTATATTTCTCGCGTTATTTGCTGTTGTTGAGGCTAACTTGCCTATTTCACTGGCAACGACAGCAAAACCTTTACCCTTTTCCCCTGCATGAGCCGCTTCAATGGAGGCGTTAATGGCTAAAAGGTTTGTTCTGCTCGCTACGTCATTAATCATTCCCAATAATTCCATGATAGTACCGGTCTGCTGGGAGACTTCTTTTATCTCTCTAACGGTTCTATCAATAACTTGATTGCCTTCTGCTGATTTTTTCTTTAGGTCATCCATGTCTATGGTTCGTTCTTTAGTAATGCGCGCTACGTTTTGAATACTGGCATTCATTTCCTCTACAGCTGAAGAACTAACCTGAACCGCTGAGGACTGGTTTTCCACTAAGCCTGATAGATCTCTGATAGCGTTTAATATATAAGTAACCGCATCATTGGACATATGGATGTCCTTGGTTAATGAATCCACATTCGTACCAACTTCTTCAAGGTGTCCCCCGATTTCCTGCATACGTTCCAAAGACTTGTCATAGCGTTTGACCAGGGAATTCCCTAGTGTTTTATTGTTACCAGCCAAGGTGTTGGCTTCCAGTAATAATTCGTGAAGTCTTAAAAAATACCGTTGCAGATGGTTCCGTAGATTACGGTTACCATCGTCTGTCCATGTGCTTAATAAGTTATGTAGGTTGATCTCACCTTCATTAAGCTCTCGCAGGTGTTCTTCCAATACCGTTACCTTACTTCCCCGGTTGAGTAATAGGAATACTATTCCTGGTATTGCCGTAAAGATAAACATTATCGGCCATTGGATGGGAGTTAAAGTAAAGATAAAGGTTCCTGCTATGGTAACTACAACAGCTGCAAAAATAGATAAGAGTATGTTCCTTATGTAGATTTTGATTGTACCCACAGTCTGAGCCTCCAGATGAGTTTATGATGGCTGTATATTAGCATTTTTCAATGAATTAGCACAGCCTTAATCTTGCTTAACAATCAAGCTGACAGGGTCCAAATTTGATTTTTGACTGTTTTTTTATTAAATTTATATCAGAACATTATTACGGAGGTGTTTTATGAAAAAGATTTTATTACCTGTAGATTTCTCTGATGTGACTACACGACAAGTTGACGAGGCTGAGAAACTGGCAAAGAAATTCGGTGCTCAAGTTAAGATCCTCCACATAGAAGTTCCTGTTGTTATACCTGCTGGTTATCCCGGTGCGGGACCAGCTGTCGTTGATCATATTCAGCCTAATACAGAATTTGATGAAAAACAGCTTACTGCCTTGGAGTCTACTCTGGCTAGATCCGGTATTGATGTAAGTCAGGAAGTGGCAGAGGGTGACCCTGCAGATCACATTCTTAATAAAGCAGAAGAATGGGGTGCTGATTACATTATATTAGGGTCCCATGGTCATGGGGGATTGTACAATCTCTTTCTTGGGTCTGTTAGCCAGGCTGTTGTCCATAAGGCTAAGTGTCCTCTTATTATAGTTCCCTCAAAGAAGTAATTCTTCATGTGATGATTTGCGAAAAGCCCCTGGACTCAATCCGATTTCTTTACTAAACAATCGGTAGAAGTAGTGAGGGTTTTCAAATCCTGACTCATAACTAATATCGATAATCGATTTGTCGGTATACCGGAGCAGATTAACGCTATAATTTAGTTTTTGACTGTTAATAAATTGACTGGGAGTCTTCCCTATGTATTTTTTCATACTTCGGGAAAGATGTTCCCGGCTTTTGCCGGATAAACTAATCATTTTCTTCAACCCGCCCCTAAAATTAACAGGTTTTATCATTTGTTCCAGTAGTTCGTTGAACCACATAGGTTTATCCGAATCATAGGTTTTAGGTAAATATAGTAATCCTACTAAGTCAAATATGAGATTCCTTAAATACAAATTAGCACGTAATTTGTCCCAATGATGTTGATAATGAATTTTGGTAATTTGTTCTGATAGATTGCCTTCCTGAGTCGCTGACAGATGGATGGTTGGTGGCATTGGTGGGTCTAGTATAGTTTGACGGTCAAATCCCGGTCCAAGATAGCTGAAGAGATCTTCCATTACCTTTGTGGATATTTCCAGATTGAATAGGGTACAGCTGTTTCCATGAAAGGGCAGAATCCTATGGATATCTCTCGGTCGGATAAGTATCAAGGTTCCCGGGAGAACAACCTGTTCTTTGTTATTAATAATATGGAGCATCTGTCCTTCTTTAATAAGCATGATTTCAAAAAAACTATGGCGATGGAGCTGTGTATAATAATCATTAGGAATTTTAACTTCCTTGAAGAAAGTTTCTGAAATCTTATCAAACTCACCCTTCAGTAACGGTATAGATTGCTGACTGTTCATATCACAATAGTGTATTTAAATTATTCTTCACAGCAATAGTTATTATTCTATTTTTAACAAATAAACCTTGATATCCCTCGATAAATACCTAATCTCTATACCAGATATCATCTATGTGAAACAAATAGATCACAATAGTGCAAGACGAGTGCCGTTTTATAGCTCATATTGATATTGTCATTATAGAAAAGAAAAAGGAGGGACTATGATAAAGAATATTACTGGTCCATGGAAATTTTCAACGGCTCATGATGATAAGTCTATCTCAGTCTCAGTTCCCGGGTCAGCCTTGGATCACCTGTTGAAATCCAATAGAATCAAGGACCCTTTCTGGGGAACAAATGAGAAGACAGCCCTTGAGGCATTAGATCAAGACTTTATTTATGAAGTCGATATCACTTTGACGTCTCAGGATCTGGAACAAGGCCATCTGGATTTATATTGTGAAGGTTTAGATACTCTATGTGAGGTCTATTTCAATGATCAATGGCTAGGTTTCACAAACAATATGTTTAGACCTTATGCTTTTTCAATATTAGATCAGGCTCAATTAGGTCTAAATCGCTTGAAGTTCCTTTTTAAGAATGCTCAGGAGTATTTGAAAGCACAGCAGAAGAAAGAATTCTTATGGAATCCTGAACATACCCTTAGCGGTCTTGGTCATATTAGGAAAGCTCATTATATGTCGGGTTGGGATTGGGGCCCTAAGTTACCCGATGCGGGCCTGTTTAAGTCTGTCTCTATTAGAAGTTGGAGAGATAGTCTATATAAAGGTATTAAGATTTATCAGGATCATAATAAGGATGGTGTTACTTTAAGTTTTGAGGCCCAGTTTGAAGGAGCCCTTCCTTCTGAATTAGAATGGTCCTTCCTGGACCCCGAATCCAATCTAATTAAAACCTGGACCAGTACCTCTTCAAAAACTGAGCTTGTCCTTGAGAGCCCCCGATTATGGTGGCCAAGGGGGATGGGGGAACAACCTTTGTACCAGCTCCAATTAGTCTATTCTGATGGATCAGAGTCTCAAGAGGTTACTCAGATTATTGGTTTAAGGACATTGACCGTGACTCAGGAAGAGGATGAGTGGGGTCGTTCCTTTGCCTTGACTGTTAATGGGATTCCCTTTTTTGCGAAAGGAGCTAACTATATTCCAGAAGATAATTTTCTTACAAGAATCACAAAGGAGAAAACAGAAGCCTTATTAGAGGAATGTCTATGGGCTAATTTTAATCTCATTCGAGTATGGGGTGGCGGCTATTATCTGGATGATTACTTTTATGATTATTGTGACAAAACCGGTTTAGTTGTTTGGCAGGATTTTATGTTCGCCTGCTCAACCTATCCTACTCGGGAAGACTTTAAAGAGACTGTTAGAGAAGAAATCCAATACACTGTCCGCCGTTTGCGAAATCATCCTTCTATTGCCCTGTATTGCGGTAATAATGAGTTGGAGACGGCTCATGTAGATTGGGGGTTTGATGCTTCCCAGGAGAATAAAAATAATTATCTTGAGCTTTTTGAGAATATGATTCCTTCTGTTTTGAAAGAAGAAGATCCTCATCGCTTTTATTGGCCTTCCAGTCCTTCCAGTGGAGGAGGGTTTGATAAGCCTAATGATCACAATCATGGGGATGTTCATGATTGGCGCGTGTGGCATGGTGAAGAACCTATTTCCTATTTCAGGGATAAGTATCATCGCTTCTTGTCAGAGTTTGGCATGCAATCCTTTCCTGTGTGGTCTACAATTGAAAGTTTTACTGAGCCTTCAGATCGGGAACTATTATCAGAGGTGATGAAGAATCATCAAAAGAATGAAGCGGGAAATCAGAAGATTGCCCATTATATAAGAGAATCCTTTGGTAATACAAAGTCTGATTTTAAGACCTTGGTTTATGCTTCTCAAGCGGTACAGGCAGAAGCCATAACAGAAGCGGCTATTCATTTGAGACAGCATAGAGGTCGTTGTATGGGGGTTATTTATTGGCAGCTAAATGATTGCTGGCCCGGTGCTTCCTGGTCAAGCATTGATTATTACCATAGACGAAAGATGCTTCATTATCAAATCAAGGAAGCTTATGCTCCTGTCGTCATTACCTCACGCAGGGAACAGGATAAGATTATCCTGTATTTAGTAAATGATACGAATAGGGAAATCCAGGGGGATTTCTATTACACTTTGAAGAATCAGGATTTTGAGGTGAAAGAAGGGGATTCTAAATCAGCTATGTGTCCAGCCTATTCTGTTATTAACTGGGAAGTTCCTTTGCCTAAGGGCACGGACATAAGTCGTGACTTTATGGATTACCATTTTCAAACCAGGCAAGGTCAGTTATGGGAGGGCTTTAGCTTATTCTGTGATAGAAAAGAATATAATTTTGTCTCTGCCAAAGTTAGAATTAGTTCCCTTAAAGATAATAGTTTGACTTTAATCGCCGACAAATTCACTCCTTTAGTTTGGATTGATTCCAGTCAGGATTTGAAATGGGATCGTAACGCCTTCCCCATGACAAGACGTGAAATATCAATAAACCTTGAAAGTTTCCCAGAGCCTGTTGATAGGGAGAAACTTCAAGTTATGACACCTGATGAGTGGCAAATATAAAATAAAACATGATAAGGAGATAATGATGGCTGATAATATTCTAGTCAATGCTAAATCACTTCCTAATATCCCTTGGCAGGACAGACCTGCTGGATATGAATTACCTGTATGGAGATATTCAGAAAACCCTGTTATCAAAAGGGATGCAACAAAAAACTCCAATAGTATTTTTAACTCTGCAGTAGTGGCCTTCAAAGATGGCTTTGCAGGAGTCTTTCGAGTCGATGATAGAGCTCGTAGAATGAATATTCACAGAGGTTTTAGTAAGGATGGTATCAATTGGAAGATTGAAGATGATCCTATTGCCTTTGTTCCTGCTGTACCTGGTTTGCCTGACTCTGAGTATAAATATGATCCAAGAGTGATAGAGATCGATGGGCGATTCCATATTATTTGGTGTAATGGTTATCACGGTGCTTCACTTGGTTATGGTTACACTGATGACTTTGAAACCTTTTACCAGGGTGAAAATCTTATGATGCCTTTTAATAGAAATGGGGTCCTCTTCCCAAGGAAGATTGGTGGGGAATATGTTATGTTATCCAGACCTTCTGATTCAGGACATACTCCTTTTGGGGATATTTTCCTTTCCCATAGTCCTGATTTAACATACTGGGGTAAGCATAGGCACGTGATGGCTCCAAGAGGTTCTGATTCTGGTTGGCAGAGTACCAAGATTGGTGGGGGACCTACTCCTATCGAAACTAAAGAAGGTTGGTTAATTATCTATCATGGTGTCCTTAACTCCTGTAACGGCTTTGTTTATTCCATGGGAGCGGCTCTGACAGACATTGATGAACCTTGGAAAGTCATAGCTCGTACGAGACCTTATTTATTAGCTCCAACCATGCCTTATGAACAGGTTGGTGATGTTCAGAATGTTTTCTTCCCTGTAGGTTCTGTTGTTGATGGAGATACAGGTAGAATCGCCATCTATTATGGAGCTGCTGATACTGTAACTGGTTTAGCCTTTACCTATGCTGATGAATTAGTAGAATTTGTTAAGAATAATAGTCTTTAAGTGTTGAGGTGACATGATAGAAACTTTATTTGAACTAAAACGGTCCTTAACTAAGGAACTTAAGGATAACGTCTTAGCTTTCTGGCTTAAGGACATGATCGATAGGGACAATGGTGGTTTCTATGGTCATCTTAATAACCAGGGAGTTCTCCAGAAGGAGGCTCCCAAAGGTTTAGTAATGCATAGCCGATTTCTCTGGGCCTATGCTGCGGCTTATAATCATTTTGGGAAGGAAGAATATCTTGAGGGAGCTAAGCATTCTTTACTATTCCTGGATAAGTATTTTTATGATATAGAGAATGGTGGTTATTATTGGCTTACTGATTACAAAGGTGAGCCTAAAGAAAAGCATAAACAAATATATGGCCAGGCTTTTCTTCTCTATGGTTTGAGTGAATATTATATAGGCACAAAGTCTCCTGAAATTCTTCAAAAAGCTCAAGATATTTATTCTGTACTAGAGGACAATGCTTATGATCCCATATGGGGTGGTTATTGGGAAGCTTTAGATGAAAGCTGGAATCCTGTTAAGAATACTGCGTTGAGTGATGTGGATATTGATTGTGATAAATCAATGAATACCAATCTTCATGTTCTGGAAGGGTATACAAATTTTTACCGCATCAATCCTACAGCGCAGGTAAAATTATCATTAACTCGTTTAATAAAGAATATATGTTTAGATATCAGGGATCCTCAAACAGACCATATGAATCTGTATTTTGATAAATCATGGAAATCTCTTAAGTCTGTTGTGAGCTTTGGCCATGATATTGAAGCCAGTTGGTTACTTAAAGAAGCGCTCCAAGTCCTGGACGATGAGGATTTAAACAAAACCTATAATCCTATTGTCCTGTCTATGGCGAATAAGGTTCTGGCTGAAGGCTGGGATGATAAAGAGGGCGGTATTTATAATGAACGTGAAGGTTCCCATTGGGATAAGGATAAAATCTGGTGGCCCCAGGCGGAATCTATGGTCGGTTTTTTCAATGCCTGGCAAATGACAGGACAACCTCATTATCTAGAGGCTGTCTACAAAACATGGGACTTTATAAAGAAAAACATTATTGATCATGATAAAGGGGAATGGTTCTGGGGACGTCGTGCTTCCGGTACTGTTATGGATGAATATGAGAAGGGGGGACAGTGGAAGACTCCCTATCATAACGGACGTGCCTGTATGGAACTCATAATGAGGATTAAGGAGTAATAAATGAGTGTATTTGAAGATAGAAAGAAAGCTGTATATAAAGCTTATAATGACCTTATCAGTAAAAAACTTAAGAAAGTAGAACCCTCAAATGGAGTCTATTACCGATATGATGCCCCTATTTTAACAGAAGATCATGTTCCTGTTCATTGGAGATATGATCTAAACCCTAAAACAAATCCTTTATTTCAGGAACGTCTGGGTATTAATGCTGCTTTTAATGCAGGGGCCATTAAGTTTAAGGGAGAATATATGATGGTGGTACGCGTAGAGGGAGATGACCGTAAATCCTTCTTCGCTACAGCAAAGAGTCCAGATGGTATCAATCATTGGGAATTTGTTGGGGAACCACTTCTTTTGGAAGATGTAGATTCCATGGAAACCAATGTGTATGACATGCGATTAACAGCTCATGAAGATGGATATATCTATGGTATCTTTTGCGCAGAAAGTCATGATCCAGATGCTCCTGAAGGAGACACTTCCCGTGCCGTAGCTGCCGCAGGAATCGTAAGAACCAAAGACATGGAGAATTGGGAGCGTCTGCCCAACTTAAAGACCCCTGGACCTCAACAGCGAAATGTCCTGCTTCATCCGGAATTTTATAAAGGGCAATACTTATTATATACTCGCCCTCAGGACGGCTTTATCTCAACAGGTTCTGGTGGGGGTGTCTGCTGGGGACTATCCGATTCTATGGACAATGCCCATATCAAAGAGGAAAACCTCATGGATCCAAAAGTTTATCATACCATTAAGGAAGTGAAGAACGGAGGAGGGGCTGTTCCTATTAAAACAAAAGAGGGCTGGCTTCATATAATGCATGGTGTTCGTAACACGGCTGCAGGACTTCGCTATGTTATCTATGCTGTTCTCTCTGATCTTAATGAACCTGGAAAGGTTATAGCCTCTCCAGGAGGACATTTCATCGCACCTAAGGGTATTGAACGGATAGGTGATGTATCTAATGTTGTGTTTTGTAATGGAGCTATTCTCGATGATGATGGACGTTTACTAATCTACTATGCTTCCAGTGATACTCGAATGCATGTCGCAGAAACTTCTATCGAACAGATGCTGGATTATGTAAAGAACACACCAAAAGATCGATTGCGATCCAGAACGAGCGTGGAAGATCGTATATCCCTTATTAGAAATAATAAGGAATTCCTATAGTAATGATAAAGTCTTCCTGATTGAGGAAGACTTTTCTTTTATAGAGGCCTCCATTATATTGGGGGTAACAAAACACTTCTTGTAAGGAGACATTGGTGGATAACCAAAAAATCGTTGAATTAGCCCAAGAATATATAGCCAAAGAGAATCATCCCTTTTTTAAGAAGGAAGTGGAAGAGCTTCTTAAAAAAGAGGATTACCCAGAGCTTAATGAAAGATTCTATACTTCCCTTAGTTTTGGCACAGGTGGATTGCGGGGCCCCATTGGTGGTGGTTCTAACCGTATGAATCCCTTGGTTGTTCGTAAAGCCACCCAGGGGTTGGCTAATTATGTCAATAAAGCTGTTCCTCAGAGTCCTTCTGCTGTCATTGCCTATGATTCCCGTAATTATAGTGATCTCTTTGCTCTGGAAGCTGCTTTGGTTTTATGTTCTAGTGGTATAAAGACTTATTTGTTTACTGAGTTAAGACCTACCCCGGAATTATCCTTTGCCTTGAGGGAACTGAAAGCCTCTACGGGTATTGTTGTCACCGCTAGTCATAATCCAGCTGCTTATAATGGTTATAAAGTTTATTGGTCCGATGGTGCCCAAATTGTTCCTCCCCATGATAAAGGCATCATTGAAGAAGTCCGTAATGTAAGCTCTCTTCCCAAGATACTAACGAAAGAAGAAGCAGAGGAGAAAGGTCTTCTTGTTTGGATAGACAAAGAATTGGATGACAAGTATAAGGCTCAACTTAAAAAAGAAGTGATTCGTCCTGAGTTAATCAAGGAATTAGGTAAGGACTTAAAAGTTGCTTATACCCCTCTTCACGGAACAGGGGGGACCATGGTTCCCTCCGTATTGGCTGATTTGGGAATAGAGGTAAATATGGTTCCAGAACAAGCTGAGCCTAATGGTGATTTCCCCACTGTTGAATTCCCTAATCCAGAAGAGGCCAGTGCTCTTAAGATGGTTCTTGATTTAGGTAAGAAAATAGGAGCACATCTTGTGATGGGAACTGATCCAGACTCGGATCGATTAGGCATTGCTATTCCTGAGGGAGAGGACTATCGTCTGGTGACAGGTAACCAGCTTGGGGCCTTATTGGCGGATTATGTCTTCTCTGGCATTAAAGAAAGGGGGGATTATCCTGAGCATCCAGCCTTTGTTAATACGATTGTAACTTCTGATTTCCAACGAAAGATTGCTGAAAGCTATGGCGCTACCCATTTTCAAACTTTGACCGGGTTCAAATACATAGGGGAAAAAATTAAGCAATTTGAAGAGAAAGGAGACTACCAGTTTCTTTTTGGTGGGGAAGAAAGCTATGGATACCTTGTTGGTACTGCTGTGAGGGATAAAGACGCTGTTGTTGCTGCCATGATGACTGCGGAGATGACCTTATACCATAAGTCACAAGGGAAATCCTTACTGGACCGGTTAAAAGAACTATGGTCAGAACATGGTTATTACAAAGAAATTCTTCTCACCCATACCTTTCAAGGCCAAGCAGGTTTAGAAGATAGAGAAAGGCTAATGGAAACCTTGAGAACAAAAACACCCAGCACCTTAGGTGGAATCGCCATTGATAAGGTAAAGGACTATCTTACAGGAGAGACTATTATGGATGGGAAAGCTCTTCGTAATATTGATCTTCCTGAATCTAATGTTCTCCAATTCCTATTAAAGGATGGCTCTATTGTGACAGCACGTCCCAGTGGTACTGAACCTAAGATCAAATTCTATGGGAGTTGTTGTACAGATATAAGTTCTACTTTAGAACAGGCAGAAGCAGAAGTGGGCAAAAAAATAGAAGCCATACAGCAGGATCTTAAAAGTTTTCTTCCTTAATGGGGAATTAAACCTTCTTGTTTCAAAATGAGAAGAGTATCTTCACGCCAGAATTTATTAGCTCTTGGGTTTGCAGGACTGGGATGAGGAATATTGATAAGCTTTACTTTATTAGAGGGGAGTTTGGGAATGATTCGTTCCAGATAGGATAAGCTGAACTTCCCAATCCCAATGCAATATTCAGGGTTCATCCAAGCGAGCATGTCCAGATAATATTTATCACATAGGGGAAAGAGTTGGTCTTTCTCCTTTTTTTTGAGTTTGTCAGGTGTGATATTTCGACCCTTTTCATCCAGGAATAAGAGGGGACAGTAATTATGAACAAAGTTATTCGCAAAAAAATCATCTGCTGTTCCATAGAGTTCCTTCATTAGTCCCCAGAAACGTTTGCCGCTTACTTCCCGCCTGGTTGAATCAAATCCCAGTATGGGTTTAGCAGGATGAGCGTATAAAGGTTGAAAGACTTTCCCCTCTATTCTTAGCCAGTTTTTAACTGATTCAATATCTCCAAAGGGAATTCCAATCTGCCCCATACCGTAAGGACCGGGATTCATCCCACTGTAGATTATTTTCCTAGGGGATTGTAGATACCTATCTATATATTTAAGATAAGGATCTCCTGCATAGGTCAGAGGATTAAGGACTGTGTGAACAGGTTGGCTGAAAGTCAGTTGAGATAGTTCTGCATTGAGTGTCTGTGTTAATAAGTGGAAGTCTGGTTTGCTCATAAGCTAGAGTATAGAATAAGGATACCTTTATGGTAAATCGTATAGATTTTGAAATCATTAAGAAAAAAGCCAATGCCCTGGGATTAGAGTATATGGGTGCGATTCCAGCAGATCCTGATGGTGATAAAGAAGAACTGTATAAGCAGTGGATTCAGAAAGGGTATCATGGTGATATGGCTTATCTAGCTCAACATGCCTCTATGAAATACCATCCCCAGAATATCCTGGAAGGGGCTAAAAGCCTTTTCTTCGTAGGACTCAATTATTATCAAAAGCCTCAACCTATTGTAGAAGGGGAAGGTAAGGTTGCTTTATACGCATGGGGCAGAGATTATCATAAGGTGCTAGGTAAAGCCTTAACAAAGTTAGTGAAAGAACTGGGCCTTGAGTATCCTGGAGAAAGTTTTAGGAAATTCACTGATTCAGGACCTCTTGATGAACGTTATTATGCTGCTAAAGCTAATTTGGGTTATGTAGGTCGTCATACCTTATTAATATCCCGATCCCTGGGGAGTTATTTTTTTATTGGGGAAATCCTATCAACCATAGAAATTGAAACATCTAAACCTGTTGGTGATCATGGAAGTTGTCCTTCGGGTTGTTTCCGTTGTATTCAATCCTGTCCCACAGGGGCCTTATCCAAAGAAGGGGTAATGAATAGTAACTTGTGTATTAGCTATTTGACCATTGAATACTCCGGCTATATTGACGATTCCTTATGGCCCCTTATGGGAAGCTGGATATTTGGTTGTGATTTATGTCAGACTTGCTGTCCTCATAATCTGCGAGCCCGTCCTACTGAGGTTGAAGATTTTTTAACATGGAAAGCGGGACCATCATTCCCTCTGGATAAACTTTTTAAGATGGATCGTGATGAGTTCTTGAAATATGGAGGATCTCCTATTATGAGAGCAGGTCTACCACAGTTACAGAGGAATGGCTGTATTGCTGCTGTGAACCAGAAACGCACTGATCTTCTCCCTTTAATAGAGGCTCTAATCTCTTCTGATCACGTCGTTCTGGGACAAACTGCTAAAAAAGCCTGCCAATTATTAGGTAAATTAGTGAATAATTAAGAAATTTACTGAAATTTAACTAATAAATGTCCAGAATTGTTTGCTTTTTTCCAAAGCATGGGGTATATTCTTATTGTAATGTGAGACGTTACCTCCCATCATAAATTCTTAGAGAAGAGATGGGAGGCAGGGACGTCTCGTTTTTTTTGCCCTATTGGTTTTTATCATCTATAATTCTAAGAGGGAGGTTCCTATGAATAGGGATGTAAAAAACCGATTAACCATCGGGGGGATACTGGTTCTTTTGGCCGTGCTCTTTTCCTTCGCTCCTTATCAGAAAAATATGTATGATCATCTTCTCTTTTCTCTCTTAATGGGGTCTGGTTTACTCATCATTGGACGATATGCTTTTCTTGTATTAAGTGATTTGACTATTAATGAAGAAGGTATCAAGCCTGTGTTTTTTCATAACTGGGGCCATTTTATTCCCTGGGATGATATCTTTGAGATTGAGATATGTGATTCTCATTTGCTATTCATCACTAAAAGCTGTGTTCAAATAGTTTATCAAAATCCATGGGGGCAGATACGATGTTTTCGTATTACAAAGTCTTTTCTCACTCATGATGTCTTTGGTTTACTGGTTTATGAAGCAGAAAAGGCTATTCCCCAAAGAATTAGGTACACTTCAAAAAGTATAAGCCTTAGAGTCTAAAGCTTACTTAGAACTGTTGTAGTACAGCTTGGTAGACACTGGGATAAAGTGATTTGCTCCTCTTCTGTGAATTTTCCTAATACATAAGAAGATACACTCCCATGTTGTGGTCTTCCAATTCCTATCCGCATCCTATTGAATTGATTGGTTCCTAACATCTGTTTTATAGAACGCAGTCCCTTATGTCCTGCCAATCCTCCCCCTATTTGATAGCGGCATTGACCGAGTGACAATTCTAGATCATCGTGTACGACCAATAGTTCTTGAGGTTCTATTTTGTAAAAAGCAAGGAACTTTTGAATCGGTTCTCCGGATAAATTCATATACCCCTTGGATTCTATAAGCCAATGAGGGGTCCCCTTATGAATAATCTTCTGATATTGAGCTGAGAATTTGTTTTCCCATTCTGTATTTAAGGGAAGAAAATCCTTGATTTGTTTTGCCACATTATGTCTTGTGTTATCAAATTCTTTTCCATAGTTGCCTAATAGATATATAACCATGATGTCTTTATAATAAATATAAGCCGTTTATAGAACAGGTATTTTTTGACAGATTGATCATATTATTCCATATTTAAAGGGATGATAGGAGACCATATTGAAACTCAAACGTGAATTAGGTGCATTAGAAGTTTTTGCTATAGCCTCAGGGTCGATGATCTCTTCTGGGCTCTTTGTCCTACCTGCCATGGCTTATAGTAAAGCTGGACCTTCTGTTTTTCTTGCTTATTTGGCAGCCGCCTTTTTTATTCTCCCTGCCTTAGTTACTAAAGCAGAATTAGCAACGGCTATGCCCAAATCAGGTGGAGACTACTTTTATATCCAAAGGAGTTTAGGTCCTTTGTTTGGTACTTTTGCAGGTTTATCTACCTGGTTATCTATAGGTTTGAAAAGTGCCTTTGCTTTAGTGGGGATAGGTGTTTTTCTTGAACCATTATTACCAGGACTAGGTTCTTATGGGGTTAAGATCATTGCCGTTATTTTTACAATAGTCTTTATTTTGATCAATATATTCAGTGTTAAGCATTCAGGACGGTTTCAAGTTTATTTTGTTATTGGATTATTGATAATTATTGGTATCTATCTAATAGGCGGATTACCAAAGATAGATGTACATAATTTTGTCCCTTTCACTAAGGGGCCTATCTTTAGTTTTTGGCAGACTGCAGGTTTGATATTTATTTCCTATGGAGGCTTAACAAAGGTTGCCGCCATTGCTGAAGAGATTAAGGATCCGGGCAGGAATATTCCCCTCGGGATGTTCTCCTCCTATATTGTTGTGTCTACATTATATGTTCTATCTGTATTCGTCACTGTCGGTGTTATGAAGTCAAATGTTTTAAGTTCCTCCCTTACTCCATTGAGTGATGGTGCGGCCGTTTTCTTGGGAAAGCCAGGATGGATCATTCTATCAATAGCCGCAATGATGGCTTTTATTACTACAGCTAATGCTGGTCTTATGTCTGCATCGAGAAGTCCTTTAGCTATGTCAGAAGATCACCTCATTCCAGGTGTCTTTGGGCGAATATCCATTAAGTATCAAACTCCTGTTGTTAGCATTATTACTACAGGAGTCTTTATGATACTTCTGATTGTAGGTCTGGATATGGAAAAATTAGTAAAAGCAGCCTCAACGATGATGCTACTTCTCTTCTTATTCGGTTGTATTGCTGTCATAGTTATGCGTGAAAGCAAACTTCCTTCATATAGACCTTTATTCAAGATTCCCCTTTATCCTTTGGTCCCTATTCTGGGAATTATTATCTATAGTCTGCTTATATTGGCCATGGGACTCATCCCTCTCCTTATAACGGGAGCTTTTCTTGTGGTTACACTGGTCTGGTATTTCCTATATTCCAAGTCCAGATCAGCCAAAGACTCAGCTATTATTCATATGGTTGAGATGGCCAGTAGTCAGGAGTTGCAAACAGAGTCTTTGTCAAAGGAATTAATGGGGATCCTTCGTGAAAGAGATGGTATTGTGGAAGACCGTTTTGATGAGTTGATACATGAAGCAAAAGTCATCGATTATGGGGACTTTATGTCCAAAGATGAGATGTTTAATACCTTATCCTTAGCTCTGGCAGAAAAGCACAATATGGGAGAGGATAAAATTAAAGAGCTTTTTCTTGCGAGAGAAGGGCAATCGACTACAATGATTACTAAAGGTTTGGCAATACCTCATATCATCCTCCCGGGAGAAAATGAGTTTGAAATCGTAGTTCTCCGTTCTATTAAAGGTATTCTCTTCGATGAAGGTGCCGAACCTGTTCATATGGTTTTTGCTTTAGCAGGCTCTGAAAATGAACGGAATTTCCATCTTCAGGCATTAATGGCTATTGCCCAGATTGTTCAGAATGAAGGTTTTACCACCAATTGGTTAAGAGCCAGAAATTCTCAAGAGCTCCGGCAATTAATCCTTTTGGCAGAGCGTTTAAGACGGGGCAATGTTTAATATTTATCAATAAATACGAAAGAATCTCTTCACTAATATCATAAAATCATTACAATAGTTGATGATAACAACAAATGAATAACTATGGAGGACTCTCTTGAATCCCTATTATTTAGATCTTGATAAATATGCTGAATTAGCTCGTGAAATAATTGCTGAGGGGATTGTCTTATTAAACAATGAAGATAACATATTGCCTCTCAAAAAACAGACACGACTGTCTATCTTTGGACGGAGTGTTTTTCATTACTACAAATCAGGTTTGGGTTCTGGTGGGCTAGTTAATACTCGCTACACTATTGGTATAAAAGAAGCTTTAGAAAAAGAAACGGACCTTATCATAAATCAACAATTGATGGACCATTATAGCCAATGGATTGAAGAGAATCCTTTTGATGAAGGAGAAGGTTGGGGGAAAGTTCCCTGGTCTCAAAAGGAGATGCCCCTTAGTGATGCGCTTGTGAAAGAAGCAAGGGAACAATCTGATGTGGCCATAATTGTCATTGGCAGAACTGGTGGAGAAGATCAGGACACTAAGAATGAACCGGGAAGTTATCGCTTAACTGATGTGGAATTGGACATGTTAGATAAGGTGCACAAACATTTTACTCAAACCATCATCCTTCTTAACACAGGTAATGTGATAGATATGTCATGGGTAGACAAATACCATCCCAAAGGGGTTCTCTATGTGTGGCAAGGTGGTCAAGAAGGGGGATATGGCGTCGCTGATATCCTATCAGGAAGGGTCTCTCCCTCTGGCCGGCTCAGCATGTCCATTACCAAAGAAGTAGAAGATAATCCGGCTCACAATAACTTTGGTAGCCTGGAAAGAAATATCTACGAAGAAGATATCTATGTAGGGTATCGGTATTATGAAACATTCGATAAAGATGTGATTCGCTATCCTTTTGGGTATGGCTTATCATATACAGATTTTTCCATAAACGATTTTTCTTTTGATGTGAATCAAAAAACTGTCCTTGCAAAGTGCAAAGTTCATAATATCGGGGAGGCTCCTTCCAAAGAGGTTGTTCAAATTTATTGTGAAGCTCCTCAGGGACGTTTAGGTAAACCAGCCAAGGTCCTGGTCGATTTTGGTAAAACAGAAATCATTCCTGTCAATGGATCTGTTGATATGGAGTTTTCTATTCCCTTTGATCGTTTTGCTTCCTATGATGAGAAGACCTCAGCCTATGTTCTCGAAGAAGGCAGGTACCGCTTTTATGTAGGCTCTCATATCCGGGCAACAGAATTAATAGGAGAATGGACGAGTCCTTATACGGTTGTTGAACAATGGGAAGAAGCCTGTGCCCCTGTTGTTGCTTTTGATAGACTTAAAGCAATAAGTAAGAATGGCGTCCTTACTCCTGTTAAAGAAGCAACCCCCTTAAGAAAGGTTAATCTTGATGAGCGTATTTCTTCTCAAAGACCAGAGGAACTGGAGTACCTGGGTAATAAAAACAACAGCTTAACCGATGTACTGAATCATAAAATTGGATTGGATCAATTCATTCAGCAACTCAGTGATGAGGATTTAGCTTGTCTTGTGAGAGGAGAAGGGATGTGCAGCCCCAAAGCCACTCCCGGAGTGGCCAGTGCTTTTGGTGGTCTCACTAAGGGATTGCGGGAAAAGGGAATTCCTGTTGCCTGTACGGCAGATGGACCTTCCGGTATCCGAATGGATTGTGGGACGAAAGCCTTTAGTTTGCCTAATGGAACCCTTATAGGTTGTACCTTTAATGAACGACTCTTAGAAGAATTATTTGAAATGCTAGGTAAGGAATTACGTAGAAATAAAATTGATACTATCTTAGGTCCTGGATTGAATATTCATCGTCATGTATTAAATGGTCGTAACTTTGAGTATTTCTCTGAAGATCCTCTGCTAACAGGGCGCTTAGCCTCTGCTGAATTAAGAGGTCTTCATAAGTCTCAAGTGACTGGTACCATTAAGCACTTTGTCGCTAATAATCAGGAAGCAGGCCGACAAACAGCTGATTCTGTGGTATCAGAAAGAGCTTTACGTGAGATTTACCTTAAGGGATTTGAAATCGCTGTCAGGGAAGGGCAGGCCCGTTCTGTTATGACTTCCTATGGACCTGTCAATGGTATCTGGACAGCTAGTAACTATGATTTATGTACGCAAATTCTCAGAAAAGAATGGGGTTTTAAGGGCATTGTCATGACAGATTGGTGGGCGGCTTTGAACTTTGAAGGTGAACCGGCTTCCCGCTCCAATAGTGCCGCCATGGTGAGAGCTCAAAATGATTTATATATGTGCGTCAATGATGCTGAGTCTAATTCCGGTGGTGACAATACGATCAGTATGCTTGAGGAAGGAGTTATTACACGATCTGAGCTTCAGAGAAATGCTAGAAACATCCTTGGATTTATCCTTAATTCCTTGTCTATGCTTCACTATACAAATGCTATTTCCAAGGAAGAATTAGAAGGTCTTAATAGCGAAGAAGATGATGAATTTGATCCTTCCTCTTTAGAATATCACTATGGTGAAGGTCCTGAATTGATCGTCGATGCTTCTGTAATATCAACAAACAAGGGGCAGCATGAACTGTTTGGTATTTGTTTAGCCATTAATGGTACCTATGATCTGGTAGTTAGATATAAGTCAGATTTGACCGAATTAGCTCAATTACCTATAAGTCTGTACATTGATAATGTCAATAAAGGAACTATTAGTCTTAATGGGACTCAAGGTGAGTGGAAGGAAGCCGTACATCATATTGGGCATTTGTTTGGACCTAATCACTTTATTAAGCTGTATTTTGGAGTCACAGGTCTGAAGTTAGATAATCTTAAATTTCAATTGGTTGAAGAAACAAAACCTTTTGGTTAATGATGAGAGCCGTTGGTTTCTCAGCCAACGGCTTATTATTGAGATTTAATAGCTAGAATTTGGTCTTTAAAAGTAAAATCCGGAAACTCGATGAGTTCTCCCTTTAACCAATTACTCAAATAATACAGATAGTGGGCTGAATGACGGCAGGCTTCAAAGAAACATTCCTGATAAGACCGTTGCCAATAGGGAATGTATTCCATTAATTGTTTATCACTCATCTGTCTCAACTTTTTATCTATACGTCTACGTAGATCATAGAAGTAACTTTCTAAGGCCATTTTACTGGGATGAGTGTTGGGAAAAGGGTCTCTGAAGGTCACAGGTGATAAGATCCATAGATCTAAAAAGAAAAGCATTTCAACAAATTTTTGTCCAAGGGTTTTTCCTTTAAACTTCCATATCAATTGATTCGCACTAAGATTATGGAGTATATCTTCCATATCCCACAGATAGACATTCATGAGTTGGTCGTATCTAATTTGATTATCCAACTCCTTAACAGGAATTGCTTGCTTCTGGTTACGAAGGAGATAGTCATATTGTTTCTTTTGTTGAGCATCAGAAAGGACTTCATAAGCTTCGGAGATCAATAAATAACGACTTTTATCATAGTCTTTGTCACTTGTGTCAGGATGATATTGTAAGGCTAATTTTTTAAAAGCCCTTTGTATTTGGTCCTTTGTTGAACCATAAGGAATTCCTAATATTTGATAATAATTATCCATACGACTTTACCTATTGATAATATTATACTGCCTTATTCGTTCTTTTCATATACCCACTTATATCTATGACGCAGACCTTTATTCCAATATCCCATTATCTCCGTTGAAGGGGCTACTGTGACGAAAGCTTCGGGGTCAATATCATAAATGCCGTCTTTGATCTTGGCCAATCGCAAACCTGGGATAACAGAATAGATGACACGAGTTTCTTTCCTCTTATACGCCCCTTCTCCTTTAAGAAGAGTCGCTCCTCTTCCTAGCCTTACAGTAAGAAAGTCCGCGATATCTTCCCATTTTTCAGAGACAATAAAGAGAGATAAACGGGTTTCAAATCCCTTCATCATTCTGTCGATCACTGAGGACCCAATGAAAACACCTATCAAGGAGTATAAACCTTTATAGGCTTCAAAGATAAAACAGCTGCTAATAATTATAATAAGATTAAAGAAGAAAAGTGTTGTCCCCAGGTTTATGGACAGTTTTCGTTTGGCAATAGCTCCTATAATATCTGTTCCACCAAAGCTGGCTCTATTTCTTAAGACCAATCCCATTCCTACACCATTAAGGGCTCCTCCCACAATGGCTGCGAGTATATCATCTGGAACAAAGAGCCATCCTTGTAAGTCCTTTGTAAGATGGAGAAATAGGGTGTAGGAGAAAAGACCAATTAAACTAGATAAGGCAAAGGGCATATCAATATACAAAAAACCTAATAAGAATATGGGGATATTGAGAAGGATTAAGATAAGTGCCGGGGAAAAGTCCCATAAATAATTTCCTATGAGGGCTATTCCGCTTAAACCTCCTGATAGGAAGTGATGGGGGATAAGGAAAACATTAAGTGCAGTAGCTGAAACTAAACCACCTAATATGATATAGACAAATCTTTTTAGGTAGACATGTAAACTGGGGATATCTTGAAAAGATAGCAATGGTCATTCTCCCTTCTTATTTGTAACAATATAATTTTTGATGATCTTATATAGCCTCGAAAGTCCATAGAAGATCAGGAGCAAACTTACACCTATATTAAGAAAAGGAACAATCCCCATTGGAATAAATTGGCCAAGAAAAAATAAAACTATAGATAAGAATAAAAAAGTAGCCCCCCCAGCTCCAATACCAAACACAACAAGCTCATTTTTGCTTAATTGTAGCTCTACAGCTTTGGTAGCAAACACAGCTGTCCAAAAGACAATAGTCAAGGGACTGGAAATGGTCAGAACAAAGGTTGTGATAAAGGGCTGAATCAAGGAAGTCATTTTCATTAAGTTTTGATCTTCAGAGAGAGGGGTATTCATAGTACCAACAAAAAAGTAGATTCCAAAGATAATGAGTATAGCAGAACCTATAGTTCCTAATACCAATTGTCCTCTTTTTGTATTTAATAAGCGACCCAATCCTAAGATAGCTGCGGTTATAAATAGATAATCTACGATTGTCGCTGCGACTATCCCTGCTAAACCAAATATAAAACCATTACTTATTGTTATGTTAAGAAGCAACAGAAATACAGGTCCTATAGAAAATTGGAGTATTAAACCTGTTAATAGGCCTTTCCATAATATTGATATGCTTTTGTTAATCCTACTTTTTTCAACCATAAATAGAGGCTACACGATTCTTAAAGTATTGCATAGTAAAAAATAAGCGACAGTAGATATCCTGAATATTTAGATATCCCCGCTGCCGCTCTATTCTTTCCAGCCCTAACGACTGGTTTTTATTCAATGACATTGAACTTAGGTGTAAAAAACTCGAAAACAGATAATGACTTACTTCTAACCTCCTTTATATCAAGAATAATTTTCTCTACAATAGGGTGGCTCCATGATCGGCCTCCTTTATCACCTTGTTCATAATTACTATTACAAATCATGTGCCAAGATTGGGTGATAGTTAATAAATCCTTTTAATATATAACTATAAATAGATTCTTCCTTCTCTATCAGTTTTTTAAATAATACAATAATGTAGGTTGATGTTTGTAGTGATACATAATGGTTGAAAATTGCTCTTTGTGTTGTTTTAGTGATGCGAATAGTTTGCAAAAACGGGCTTGTAAAGCTTGATAATGATATATGAAATGGTTATATTTCATCCATTATGACAAGAAAACGACAAATGTTATTAGACATTATAAGTGCTTCTAGTACTCCCTTGAATGCTCAACAAGTTGTTGATCAGACACAGGGCATAGTAGATCAAGCTACTGTTTACAGAGGATTGAAGTATCTTGAAGAGAATAACATGATTACATCCTTTGTTTTTGATTGTGATGATAGGGGCGTAGAACGTTACTATAATGTGTCTGGTAAGAGCAGTCATCATCATTATATGCATTGTGAAGGATGCCATCAATTTTTTCCCTTCTCCCATTGTATTGGAACAGAGGTTCTAGGTGAAATTCAAAAAGAATCTGGTTTTCAGGTAACAGAACATTATCTGACTTTAAAAGGTTACTGTAAGGAGTGCCAACTCCATGGATAATAGTTTGTTATGTTACGGGAAAACCTGTGACCATCCTCCCGTTCCTCATCGCCCTGCCTTAAATGTATCAAAAGTGAATTATCAGTATGACAAAGGTAAAACGGTTCTTGATGATGTTAATTTTTCCATATTACCTGGTGAGAAAGTAGCTCTTGTAGGACCCAATGGAGCAGGAAAATCTACCTTGATGAAGCTGATTATCGGTTTAGAGGCTGTTCAAAAAGGGGACATTAATATCTTTGGTCACAAAGCACATACCTGCAAGCATCGTGTCGCGATGGTCCCTCAAAAAAGTTCTGTTGATTGGAGTTTTCCTGTTACGGTACGCCAAGTTGTGACTATGGGTCGTTATGTTCATTTAGGCTGGTTGAAAAGGCCTAATAAGCGTGACAAAGAAATCGTTAGTGAGGCCCTTAAAACAATGGAAATCCTCGATCTGGCAGAACGTCAGGTAGGGGAGTTGTCAGGAGGTCAGCAACAGAGAGTTATGCTGGCTAGAACCTTAGCTCATGATGCGGATCTTCTTCTCATGGATGAACCACTTAATCATGTGGACATCGCCACCCAGGAGCTAATGTTTCATACCATAGAAAAATTATGCCAAAATGGTAAAGCTGTGCTCATCAGTACTCATGATTTAGGGATTTTAACAGTTCACTTTTCTAGAGCTCTCTTTTTGGATAAGACCATTATTGCTGATGGTCCTGTTAAAGAAGTACTCACTCCTCAGAATATTGCAAAAGCCTATGGGTTTGAGTTTCACAAACAAAAGGAGTTAACACCATGGTTGAATGGATAATGGAACCACTTAGTTATGGATTTTTTCTAAGAGGTTTAGGAGCCGGGTTAATTGTAGCTTTAGCCTGCGGTGTGCTTAGTGCTTTTATTGTCTGGAGGGGAATGGCCTTTATTGGAGATGCACTAGCTCATGCTGTTCTTCCTGGAATAGTCCTATCAGTGATGTTAGGTGTTCACATCTTGGTTGGCGCTTTGATAGCGGCCTATATCACCGTATTAGCCATTGGTAATCTTACTTCAAAGGATTCCTTTAAGGATGATACTGCTATTGGTGTGATTTTTGCCGGTGCTTTTGCCTTGGGAATACTTTTAATCAGCAAGATTGCAAGCTTTCAGGATTTATCTCATATCCTTTTTGGTAATATCCTGGGAGTTAATAAGATCGATCTAATTATTATTTCTGTTATAGCTATTATTGTAGTGTTAGCCGTTATTTTATTCTTTAAAGAGCTTCTTGTGACTAGTTTTGACTCTGCTCATGCCATCGCTATAGGTATTTCTCCCCAGCTTCTGACTTATGGCTTACTAATACTAATAGCGTCCACAACGGTTATTGCTACTCAAACAGTGGGTGTTGTCCTTGTAATGGCATTGTTAGTTACTCCAGCAGCTACCTCTTCCTTGTGGGTAAAGGAACTACATAAAATTATTATCATTAGTATCATACTGGCTATTCTGGCTATTGTTACCGGTTTTTATGGAAGTTACTATTTTGACCTTCCTGCGGGAGCATTAATTGTCTTAATCCTAACCAGCTTTTTTATTATCTCCTATATAAGTGTAGGAATTAATAAGAGATTCCTGAATGCATAACAAAGTTCGTCAAAAAAAAACGGGAGTAATTGTTGACAATTGCTATAATGTTTAATTATTGTTAACATAGGTTAATTAAATAAGAGTAAAGCAAGCATAGGTTTTGAAACGTCACATTTCACAAACTTTTTTGTAAGTATCCTTTTTAGGTATCAGCTGCTTTAAGCTTGCAAAGTAGCTGATGCCATTTTATTTAATAAAATTCACTACAAGCCCTTTAAAATTTAATATATTAAAATAATAATAGACTAAATTGGTAATATTAGTGTTTAAGGAGAGTAATGATGTCTACACTTTTAAATAGACCCGCACCTAAAATGTATGAAGTAGAATTGATAAAAATAGTAAATGAATACGATGAAGTGTATAGCTATTACTTCAAGTCTAATGAATCAATTCCTTTTAAAGCAGGTCACCATACCCACTTGGTAGCTCCTAATGTAGAGATCGAGAGAGCCTTCGTTAGACATATGTCTATAGCTTCTACACCTAAAGACAATGAAATTGTTTTTAGTATGGATTTATCTTCCCAAAGTCCCTATAAGCTTCAATTCAGAAATGCCAAAGTCGGGGATAGGACTAAGATCTTTAAATTCGGTGGTGATTTCTTATTAGATATGGAAAAGCTTCGTTCCAAAGTTGTGTACATAGCGGGAGGTATAGGTATTACGCCCATTAGGTCTCTCATTCGTCAGGCAGAACAAGAAAAACTTGATATCCAACAAGAGTTAATCTATGTGGGTAAAGGTTACATGTATACACAAGAGCTTGATGATTATGGTTTTCCTATCAAGAGAATCAAACGTCCTGACGTTCCTGATACCCTTAAAAAAGCAGCTACTGAAAAACCAGATGCCTTGTTCTATATCTGTGGTTCTGTGAGCTTTATTGATGCGATGAGACAGCAGTTAATAGATTTTGGTATTGGAGTAGATAGTATTATTGTTGAAAATTTCACCAAAAATAAAAAACCTGAAGAGCTGGGAGAAAACGAAATACGTATTAAGAGCTTATAAGGTAAGATCTATAATAACTGAGTTAATTCCTCGAGAGAATTAACTCAGCTCTATCCCTTAATTGTGATTAAATGTAGTAGTAAATCCCAAGGAAGAAACAAATATTTCCTCCTAAAACAAAGAGATGCCAAATCCCATGATAGTAGGGTATCTTTTTCATAGCATATACTATCGTTCCCAAAGTATAAGTGATACCACCAGCCATAGCATAGGTTAAAAACCGTGGATGTACATGGGAAGCTACTTGATTCCAGCCGATAACGACAAGCCATCCCATGGCAATATAAAAGAGCACATGAAAAATCCCGAATTTTCCCCAGAATAATATTTTAAGGATCATTCCCAAAAAAGCTAACGTCCAGATAGTGGCAAATATACTCCAACCCCAGACACCTCCCATAGCGATTGTAATAGGAGTATAAGTACCTGCTATCATCAAGTAGATAGACATATGATCAAATATACGCATCAAACGCTTTCGATCACTAGGTTCAAAAAAATGATAGAGAGTCGAGCTCGTGAATAGGATAATAATAGTGAATCCATACAGAATATAGCCTAAGGCGGTACCTGTATCGCCAGTATGATAACCTTTTTTAGCTAAAAGAATTAAAGCAACTAATCCAAAGACCATACCAATAGCATGAGACCAAGCTGATACTAGATCTTCCTTGCGATTATCATAGCTATGAAGAGTTATGTGTTTATGTAACCAAGTTTCCTGTTCCATAAGAATGATATTACTGAGGGAATGATAATAAGGCAATGTTAATCCCCAAAATAAATATGCGAATAATTTGCAAAAATGTATTGACCATTGATTCGGAGCGCCTTATATTCGTGTTAATAATTATTCCAAGAGGTATTAAGGTGAAAAGAATATTCTTATCTTTTATTCTGATGACTATGATGGTTTTCTTTAGCTTCGCAGGGGGAGCTAAGGAACAGTCTGGTAATATATCTGTTGTTACAACAACAAGTATTGCAGGTGATGTTGTATCACAGGTCGTTGGTGATAAAGTAGAACTTACTATTCTAATGAAACGAGGGGCTAACCCTCATAGCTATGAACCAACTCCAAAAGATATGGCTGCTGTTGAGTCTGCTGATGTTGTCTTTGTTAGTGGCGTAGGGCTTGAAGAAAGTTTGCTTGAATCTTTAGAGAATGTTAGTGCTAATGTTATGTCCTTATCTGACGGCGTTGATATTAATACAGATTTTGAAGACCATGATGAAGATGAACATGATCACCATGATGAAGGTGAAGATCATGATGAAGACGAACATGAGCATCATGAAGAAGAGCATCACCATCACCATGCAGAAGGGGATCCACACGTATGGATGAGTCCTATCAATGTTATTGTATGGGTTCAAAATGTTGAAAAGACTATGAGTGAATTAGATCCTGCCAATTCCGATTACTACGCTGCTAATGCAGATGCTTATATTGAAAAACTATATGCAGTAGATAAAGAAATTCAGGATGCCTACAGTGCCATCCCAGAAGCTGATCGTGTATTGATTACAGATCATGATGCCTTTGGATACTATGCCACTAGATACCATCTGAGTGTTATTGGTACTGTTGTGAGCAGCTTCTCAGATAATTCTGAGTCTTCTGCAAAAGATTTAAAAGATCTTGTGAATATCATGGAAGAGCACAAAGTGTCTGCCTTGTATTTAGGTAATACTTCATCTGACAGTGTTAAGGATCTAACAACGACTTTAAAGAACGAGTTAAGTTATACCGTTGATATAAAAGAACTTCTTACTGGGTCTCTAACAGAAGAAGGTGGCGATGCTGATAACTATCTTGATTTCTTAAGATTCAATACAAAACAAATCATTGATGGATTAAGTAAATAATATCCGTTCTTGTTCCATAAGAAGGGGCTGTAACTGTAGTAATACCAGTGGCAGCCCTTTTTTTATCTTCTTTCTACGGTCTTACTATGCCTATTAACGAAAAGTCCTCATAGAACTAAATCTCGAAAGGCCCTTTCGAGATTTTTTAAAGGACCAGTAAAAAAAATTGAAAGGGCCTTTCGAGAATATTTAGGGGCGCTCTTATATGGTAAAAGCCTCTTTACCGTCTTAGGTGATCCCTTGTGTATTTCTTATTTTTTAACAATAATGTCTCAATGAATATTAACTACATAAAGAAGATTCTTAGTGCCTTTGTTTATGATGTGGCCATTCAAACACCCATAAGTAAAGCTAAGTTCTTGTCTGAGCGTATAAACAATGAAATTCTTCTTAAGCGTGAAGATTTACAACCTGTCTTTTCCTTTAAAATACGGGGAGCCTATAATAAAATCATTCAATTAAGTGAAGTAGAAAAAAAATCTGGTGTTATCGCTGCGTCTGCAGGTAACCATGCCCAGGGAGTCGCTCTGGCAGCGCGCAATATTGGTATTAAATCAGTTATTGTCATGCCCATTACCACTCCAGAAATAAAAGTTCGTTCTGTAAGATCCTTTGGGGGAGAGGTTGTCTTGTTCGGAGATAATTTTAATGCCGCCTATGAGCATGCTCGGGAGTTACAGAGAGAGCATGGTTATACTTTTATTCATCCCTATGATGATCCTGATGTTATTGCAGGACAAGGTACGGTAGGATTAGAGATCACCCGTCAAGTCTCTTCCCTTGATTACATTTTTGTCCCAGTGGGGGGTGGGGGATTATTAGCAGGTATTGCTACTTACATAAAATTCATCAATCCCGGGATAAAGATCATTGGAGTGGAGTCGGAAGATTCCGCCTGTCTCACTGAAGCTTTTAAGGCTAAGGAAAGGATTGTACTCGACCATGTGGGAATCTTTGCAGATGGGGTTGCAGTAAAACAAGTAGGGGAAGAGACCTTCAGGCTCATTAAGGATAATGTGGATGGCACCATAACAGTCAATACAGACGAAATTTGTGCAGCCATTAAAGACATTTATGATGATACCAGATCCATAGCAGAACCAGCAGGGGCTTTGGCTTTAGCAGGCTTAAAAAAGTATGCAAGTGAGAATAAGCTTGTGAATCAGAAGATGATAGCCATCTTAAGTGGTGCCAATGTTAACTTTGATCGTCTACGGCATATATCTGAAAGAACAGAGATCGGAGAAAAAAGAGAAGGCCTTTTCGCTGTTCAGATACCTGAAACTCCAGGTGCTTTTAAAACCTTTTGTAATGTCTTAAAAGATAGAAACATCACTGAGTTTAACTACCGCTATTCTGATCCCGACAGGGCTATGATTTTTGCAGGTGTCCAACTGGATGATCCTGTACTGGGGCGAGAACATATCATGGAGGCGCTTGAAACGCAGGGGTATAAAGTGGTTGACCTGTCTGAAGATGAGATCTCTAAGCTCCATGTACGGTACATGATAGGCGGTAAGGCTCAGCATATGGCAAATGAGCACTTATTTACCTTCGAATTCCCAGAGAGGCCAGGGGCATTAGCTGATTTTTTGAATGGTCTTGGGTTTAGATGGAATATCTCCTTGTTCCATTACAGAATCCATGGAGCTGATTATGGAAGAGTTCTCCTGGGGATACAGGTGGATAAAAAGGACTTACCTGAATTGAAAAAATACCTCGATTCTACTGACTATAACTTTACAGAAGTCAATGACAATGTGTCCTATAGTCTGTTCTTAAAATAGGAACCCCAGTGTTGAGATCCTCTTTTTCTATTGTGTATGAAACACAACAGGAGCTTGTTGTATTTAAACCTTCCGGCATGGCTTCTGAGTTATCTAATGATGTGAAGAATGCTTCCTTATATAGTCAATTAAAACTGGCTGGATATACCAAGGCTAACGGCTTGCCCCATCGTTTGGATAGGGTAACCTCTGGCCTTATATTGGTGGCAAAGACCAAGGAAAGTTTGGCCTATCACAATAAGAATATTCAGGAAGGGAATGTCCATAAATATTATATCGCCCGTGTGACAGCCAATGAGGGCGTAAAGGTAGACGACCTTCTTGGGACCCATGTTGCTCACTTAAAAACAGAAAAGGGATCTGCCAAGATTGTTCATAGTGGTGGTAAAAAATCAGTCATGAATATTCTTGGTATTGAACCTTGTATCAATAGCAAGAAAGGCAGAAAAGAATACCATGTCCTTATAGAATTAATAACAGGCCGTTTTCACCAGATTCGCGTTATGTGTCCCTCACTGGGAATCCCTTTGACTGACGATTATAAGTACAATCAAAGAGCTTCGTCGAAAACAGATAACTTCTACCTTGATTGTTTTCTGTTAAAATATGTTAGTTATGATACGAAAGAACCCGTAAGGGTTATGAATATTAACCCCTTACATCAAAAGACAATATCACCACATTTGATTGAAATGATGAAGAGATTATAAGACTTCACTTATTCAAAAAGATAACTAGTCATGGATAAGGACCCCATAATGGAGGCTTCATTGAAAATATTGATGCGGTCCTTAGTATCTGTTGCCCCCATCACATAGAAGAGAGGATCCAGGTGATCCGGGGTAGGAACGGACAATTGAGCCGCTTTTCCCAGGGACTGATAATCAATAATATTGTCGATCTTATGGCTTAAAATAGAATCCTTTATGTAGTTATCAAAGGCAAAATTCCAGTCATATCCCTTGTCTTGCTGACCAAAGTCTACCAACCTTAAATTATGGACAATGTTGCCCGATCCAATGATGAAGATACCCTTATCACGGAGATGACGTAATTCTCTACCCATTTGATATAGTTCCTGGGGGGTGGCATTGGCGTTGACACTAACTTGTACTACAGGAACGTCTTTTTGAGGATACATATGGACCAGAACAGACCATGCTCCATGATCGATACCCCAGTCATTACGTATCTGTACAGGTACGGACAAAGATTCACGTATGAGTTTCGTGAGTTCTCCATTACCCTTTGGGGTGTAGTTGATATTGTATAGTTCTTCAGGAAATCCATACATGTCATTGATTACTTTGGGATGTTCTTCATCTTGAACAAAGAGCCCCCTTGTGTACCAATGGGCCGATATCATCAGGATGGCTTTGGGTTTAATTTTTTTTCCTAATTGCTTCCATTCTTCTGTAAAAACATTATGTTCTATAGCATTCATAGGGGATCCGTGACCCACAAATAAGGCTGGCATTCTCATAGTATGGCTCCTAAAGACCAGCTTATACAGCTGGCCTTAATAGAATATGTTATTTAATATTAGATTCGATTTCTGCTGCTAATTTGTTAACATCACCTTTTACGTAATCAGCCTTTAATTGACCTTTTTCGTCAATAGCTTCCCAGATTGTGTTAACACCAATTTGAGAACTTACAGGTTTCATTCCGAGGAATTCTACAACAGGCTTAAGTTGATCAATCGCAAGTTCAGCACCATTTCCACCATAACCGACAAATCCTACTGGCTTTTCTGACCATTCTTTCATTAAGTAATCCAGGGCATTTTTAAGAACTGGTGAATATCCATGATTGTATTCTGGAGTTACCAAGATGAATCCATCTGCCTCGGCAATGGTTTTACTCCATGCTTTTGTATGATCTTCTGTATAACCATCAGCCATCATTGGGGGAACTGGTTCATCCATGAATGGAAGATTTACATCTTTAAGATCTATGAAATCGAATTCCAATTCACCAGAATAGGAACCTAACTGACTCATTACATAATCTGCCACCGCTTTACCTGCACGGTTTGTTCTAACACTACCTAAAATTACTTTGACATTCTTTGCCATTATATTACTCCTCTTGGCTATCGCCCTATATTCTTTATATTTCATCACCCTAAAGGGCTTATTGATTTTCTCTTATCTTATCGAGTGTTGTTGATAATAATTCTGCTTCACTCTCATCTATATTATTCTCAATCACTTCTTGGATTTTCCAGACTAGTTTTCTGGATTTCTTATAGATATCCTTTCCTTCATTTGTGATGGTAATATCCACCTTGCGTCTATTTTCCGGACATACATTTCTAGTAACCAAGCCTCTTGATAATAATTTATCTATGATCCTGGTCACATTACTTGATCTTTGTATCATCATCTGTTGAAGCTCTGACACTGTCATCGCTTCCTCTTTCGCTTCATACAAACTACTTAATATATTAAATTGCGGCTCAGACAAATCCATTGGCTTTAAAGCCTGATTTACTAATGATACAAACCAGTTAGCCGTATAAAGAACATTTATTATTCCTTTAGACTGTGTGCTTTTAAAGCGTCTGACTTTTATCTCTTCTTGTATGCCCATCTTCATATCCTTGTACTATCAACTGTTGTATGTACATAAGTTAACTGATGTAGGTACAACAGTCAAGTCTTAGTTTATAAAAATACTCAAAATATTTCTAATGACATTAGTGAATAAAAAATTTAGTATGATTCTGTAAGAGGAGAACTAACTATGTCCATAATTAATGCTCGGGAACACTTATCGAAATGGAATAGAGAACAGGATATCTTAGAGTTTGATGTTTCAAGCGCCACTGTAGAATTGGCTGCCAAAGCTTTGAATTGTGATCAGGCACGGATTGCCAAAACCCTTACTTATAAATTGGATAATAGGGTTATAATGATCGTAGCGGCTGGTGATGCCAGGGTGGACAATAAAAAATATAAAGCATTCTTTGAGGCAAAAGCTAAGATGCTTCATCCGGAAGAAGTGGAAACCCTCGTAGGTCATCAAATAGGGGGAGTCTGTCCCTTTGGTGTTAAAAAGGATGTCGAGATATACCTTGATAAATCCTTGAAGAGATTTGATTCGGTATTTCCCGCCTGCGGAAGTTCTCATTCAGCAATAGAGCTAAGTTGCCAGGAACTGGAAACATACTCCGAATCAAATCAATGGATAGATGTGTGTAAAGATTGGCAGTAGGCTTATACTGGTGTATAGCCTGCTTCCGTTACGGCCTTTTTTACACTTTCTTCATCTTCCTGTCCGTCAATAAAGTTGTATAATAATTCACCTTTTTCAAGATTAACGACGGCTTCTGAGATATTGTCCAAGGCATTAACTGCTTTCTCAACTGACATCTTGCAGTGATTACAACTCATACCTTCTACTTTCAATGTGTTTGACATGGTCTTGTCCTCCTTGTTGTTTTCTTTATCTTCCAAGTTTGGTTTAAAGCGCTTTAAACTCAAACTATTCGTTACGACAGATACGGAACTGAAAGCCATGGCCGCACCAGCTATTATAGGATTTAGGAATCCTAAGGCGGCAAATGGTATTCCCACGGAATTGTAAAAGAAGGCCCAGAATAGATTCTGGCGTATCTTTTTCATTGTTTTTTGGGATAAGGCCATTGCTGTACCGATTTCTGTAAGGTCTCCGCGCATCAAGGTTATATCCGCACTTTCCATAGCCACATCTGTTCCCTGTCCCATGGCAATCCCAATGTCTGCTGTAGCCAGAGCTGGAGCATCATTGACCCCATCACCTATCATGGCCACTTTCATTCCTTGTTTTTGAAGTTTTTTTACCTCATTTGCTTTTTGTTCTGGCAATACCTGGGCTATGTACTCATGGATACCTGCTTTCTTTGCAATGGCTTTTGCTGTTAATTCATTATCTCCAGTGAGCATGATGGCCTTTATTCCCAGGTTTTGAAGTTGTTTTATAGCTTTAGTAGAGGTGCTTTTAATGGAGTCTCCTATGGTTATTAACGCGATGACCCCCTTGGGATTTGCTAAGAGAATAGCTGTAGATCCATTAGCTTCCTTTTCCTGTTTAAGGGAGATAATGTCATCTGTTGTGATATTGTTTTCTCTTAGGTAGGCTTCTGTCCCTATAAAATAATTCTGCCCTTTATATTTGGCCTTGATTCCTTTACCTGGTTCTGACTGGAAATCTTCTAAACCTTCCGGCTTTTTTGTCCTACCATAGTGAGCCACTATGGCTTGTCCCAAGGGATGTTCTGAATAGTATTCCAAGGCGGCTGCTGTTTCTAGAATATCATCTCCCTTTGTATCACCAACTGGGATCACGTCCTGAACCTTGGGTTTTCCTTCTGTTATGGTTCCCGTTTTATCAAGAACGACCGTATCGATATAGCCAATATTCTGTAGGATTTCTCCATTTTTAATCAGAATTCCCTTTGAAGCCCCAATACCTGTTCCTACCATTATGGCTGTGGGTGTTGCTAAGCCTAAGGAGCAGGGACAGGCAATAACTAATACTGATACTGCGGCGATAAAGGCATGAGTGGAATCTCCTATGATTAGCCACCAAACTAGAAAGGTTAATAAGGCAATAAGGAGCACTACCGGGACAAAGATGGAAGCTACTTTATCAGCCAGCTTTTGGATCGGCGCTTTTGAGCCTTGTGCTTCTTCTACAATAGTAATGATTCTGGCTAAAACAGAATCTTTTCCGACTTTTTCCGCTGTAAAAGAAAAGGAGCCATAACTATTAATGGTTCCACCAAGGACTTTATCACCGGTCTTTTTTTCGATAGGTAAGCTTTCTCCTGTTAGTAGACTTTCATCAACTGCAGAGGCCCCTTCTGTTATCCTTCCATCAACGGGAATACGTTCTCCTGGCTTTATTAAGACAATATCTCCTGGTACAACGTCAGATAAGGGGATTTCCATTTCCTCACCCTTTCTGGATACTCGGGCTGATTTGGGCTGGAGGCCCATTAATTTTTTTATAGCTTCTGATGTTTTGCCTTTAGCAACGTTTTCCAGGTATTTCCCGAATAATACAAGAGTTATGATGATAGCTGAAGCTTCGAAATATAGACCCGAACTGGGATGTCCGAGTAGGGGAGCTATAAAACCATTATAGATGCTAAAGAAATACGCAGCTGAAGTTCCCATGGCTACTAATACATCCATACCCGGATTCAATGCTTTTAGTGTTTTAAAAGCTCCTATATAAAACCTTTTACCTATCCATAGCTGTACTGGTGTAGCCAATACTAATTGTACTATGGGGTTATGGAGGAACATGAGGGCCTTAATATTAAAAAGGCCGGCAAACATTGCCAATAATAAAGGCGCACTAAGAATAGCAGAGATAAGAGTATGCCATTTTAGTTTGCTTAATTCTTTGGCCTTCTTTTTGTCCTGTTCTGATTCTTCTCCTTTTACTATAGGAGAAGCTCCATAACCGGCGTCTCTGACCGACTTTATGATATCATCAATATTTGTTGTTGAGGGATCATAACTGACTGTGGCTTTTTCCGTCGCGAGATTGACCGAGGCCATGTCAATACCTGTACCCTTTTTGATGCCTTTTTCGACATGGTTTACACAAGCGGCACATGTCATACCCTGAATGTCTAACTGTACTATTTCCATATCTCAATCCTATTTTGTCATTTTGCTAATTGTATTAAGAAGCTCGTCTACTACTTCTAGTTGTCCCTCTTGGATCTGGTGTACAACACAGCTCTTAAGGTGGGCTTCGAGTAAGCTATTCTTGACTCCGTTAATCGCTGATTCCACACTCATAAACTGGTGAAGGATATCATCACAGTAAACATCTTCATTAATCATCTTGGCGATGCCTCTAATCTGTCCCTCGATTCGGTTTAGTCGATTTACCATCTTTTCCTTTGTCTCATAAGGATGATGCGCTTTTCTTTTTACCTTTAAATCTGAACTCATATAGGATACCCCCCTATCCTAAAAGTTAGGGGGCAGAGTCTTATAAGTCAATGGTTAATTATGAGAATATATAGAAGGATTCATTGGATTAGTCTTCTAGATAGGCAGATATTTCCCTTGAAGATGCTGATATGGGACCACTCATTAATACAGGTTGAGAAGCTATTTTGTCGGCATTCATCATGGCTGCAATACGTTGTAGGGAAGAAATGAGCATTCCCTGTTCCCAGTCACTTAACCTTTCAAATTGTGTGGTAAAGTCCTCTTGCAGGAGACCAGGATTGGTTTTGAGTATCTCAATTGATTTCTCTTCTAGTTTTATATTTACTTTTCTTTTGTCTTCACTGCTACGAATACGAGACACAAATTTCTGCTTTTCTAATCTGTCTAATATACTTGTAACAGTAGCCTGACTAAGACTGACATTGGCTGCCACTTTACCTACTGTTTGTTCTGGTGATTTGTAGAATTCCTTCAATACAAGTAACTGAGGTCCTGTTAATCCATACTTCTTTGCTAATGTCTTAGAGTGGAGATCTATGGCTCTAATGATCTGTCGTAAAGTTGTAAGAATTTGTTCGCTTGTATCCAATATATAACTCCTTATATAATTTAAAAAATTAACTGGAAATATCCTTCCATCCTAGTTGATAATGAACCTAGATAGATAAAAGTCTATTTTGTTTATAGAGATTTCTATATTATATTTAGTACACTATATAATTTTACACAAGGTCGAATCTTTAATTTCAACCAAATGAGGTGCATATTTTGAACAATGGTATTATCAATCCCCTAAAAGGTCTTAATTATGGTGTTGTCGGTAATGGAATATCAGCAGCATTGATCTCCCATGAGGGAAATGTAGACTTTCTCTGTCTGCCCCATTTTAATTCTCATGGGGTATTTGCCTCATTGCTGGATAAAGAAAAGGGTGGTACTTTTAAGATCATCGTATCTTCTGATTACAGCATTAGTCAAAGATATTTACGTAACACTAATATTCTCGTTACGGAATACCGCAGTGCAGAAGGGAATTTCAATGTAATTGACCTTATGCCACGCCATAAAACACCTGACGGTCATCACTGTCCCTCTGAATTGATAAGATACATTAAGTACAAAGGCGGAAAGCCACGATTTAGGGTCATGTACTCTCCTCAATTAGGATTTGGGCAACATCCCACACATAATGAAAGTAAAAAGAAGTTCATTAAGTCTTATACAGAAACTGGAACTTATGAATCTATTTATCTTTATAGTAGTATTGATCATCAGAAAATTTTGAACTCTGAAGAAATCCTTCTGGAAAAGGATGAGTACTTTGACATCAGTTATAATCAGAAAATCTTAAATGTATGTATGGATTCCATCTATCTGGAGTACTATAAGACAAAAGTCTATTGGCTGGATTGGGCAAATCGAACGGTATCTTTCAAAAAATATAATGATGAAATCATCCGTTCTGCTTTAGTTTTAAAGCTTTTGACCTTTCAGAAAACAGGAGCCATTATTGCAGCGGTAACAACGAGTCTGCCCGAAACTGTAGGGGAGGAGAGGAATTGGGATTATCGTTTTTGCTGGATAAGAGACGCTTCTATGATTATTCAAGTGTTATTTCAATTGCGTCATTATGATGTTGCTCAGCGCTTTCTTCAGTTTATAATCAATGCCATCCCTTATAAGGATGAGAAAGTACAAATTATGTACGGGATTAGAGGAGAAAAGCAATTAACAGAAAAATCTCTTGATTGGCTTGCAGGATATAAGGATAGCAAACCTGTACGAATTGGAAACGGAGCTTATCATCAAAAGCAGAATGATATCTATGGAGTCCTGTTAGATGTTATTTATAGGAATTTTAAGTACTTTGGGACGCAAGTTGAGAATGCCGAGGATTTATGGACCATAGCTAGAAGTCTGGTGAGAACTGTATCCAAGAATTGGATGAAAGAAGACATGGGAATATGGGAATTCCGATCTCAGAAGAGACATTTCGTCTTCTCAAAGGTGCTCTGTTGGGTCGCTATAGATAGGGGGGCTAAAATTGCTGAGCTTCTTGATATGAAGGAGTACTACAAGGAATGGAACCTTCTGGCTGATCAGATTAAAGAAGACGTTCTTCAAAATGGATGGAATGAAAATCTGCAATCCTTCACCCAGGCTTATGAGAACGAGGTTCTTGATGCAGCAAACCTCATGATGGCCCCATATGGTTTTATTGATCCTAAGGATCCTAAATATGTAAAAACAGTAATTCAAACAGAAAAGCGTTTGTGCCGTAACGGACTTATGTTCCGGTATAAAAACAAGGACGACTTCGGAATGCCTAAAAGCTCCTTTACCGTGTGTACCTTTTGGTTAATAAAAGCTCTGCATCAAATAGGAGAAAAAGAAAAAGCTCAAAAGTATTTCGATCAAATTTTACAAGAATCCAATCATTTAGGTTTATACTCGGAGGATATAGATTTTGAAACCAAGGAATTACTTGGGAACTTCCCTCAAGGATATTCTCATCTTGCTTTGATCGATACAGCTATCACACTAATGGATAATGAGCTTTCAGCTGAAGAAACAATGCTGGACAATTTAGAGAGAACTCAAACAACTACGGATATCTTGGAGGATATAGATAAAGAATATGAGTAAAATAATTTTTGTATCAAATCGATTACCAATTACAGTTAATTTAGAAGATGATGAATATCAAATATCAGAGAGTATAGGAGGTCTGGCCACAGGTTTAAAAGCTTTTCATAATGATAGCAACAATATCTGGATGGGTTGGCCTGGTTTAAAGCAGGAAGAGATAGCCGGCCGTGAAGCTGACCTTTCCCAAAAATTAGAGAGTCAATATCGTTATGTTCCAGTCTATCTTAATCAGGAAGACATGGATTTATACTACCAAGGTTTTAGTAATTCAACCTTGTGGCCTCTTTTCCATTATTTTCCCAACCTAACTACTTTTGAAGAGAGTTATTGGGATGGTTACATTAATGTTAATCAAAAATTCATGAATGCCTTGGATAAGGTGTTAGAACCGGGAGATACAGTCTGGATTCATGATTATCAGTTGATGCTGCTTCCTGGAATGGTAAAGGATAAGTTTCCTGATGTTAATGTTGGGTATTTTCTTCATATCCCTTTTCCTTCTTTTGAATTGTTCCGCTTGCTTCCCTGGCGTTCAGAATTACTTGAAGGCCTGCTAGGCTCTGATTTAATAGGTTTTCATACTTATGACTATGCCAGACATTTTTTATCTAGTGTTCGCCGAATATTAGGGTATGAACATGATATGAACTTCATAAAGTTTAATAATAGAAATGTTAAAGCTGATGTATTCCCTATGGGAATTGATTACGATTACTTTTCTAACGCTGTGTATAATAAAGAACTTCAAGATGAAATCAATGAGATGATGTTGAAAACCCAGAAGACACAGGTGATTTTATCTGTGGACCGTCTCGATTATACCAAAGGTATTCCAGGGCGTATTCAAGCCTACGCTAGGTTTTTGAAGGATAATCCTAATTATCGGGAGCATGTTACAATGATCTTAATTGTGGCCCCTTCCCGTACTCAGGTTGATTTATATTCTGATCTTTTAAAGGAAATACAGGAATTGGTAAGCGAAACCAATGGAGAATATGGATCCTTAGGCTGGGTTCCTATTTGGTATTTCTATAGAACCTTTAGTCAAGACAACCTTATAGCTCTGTACAAGACAACAGATGTTATGATGGTTACTCCCCTTAGGGATGGTATGAATCTCGTTGCCAAAGAGTTCATAGCCTCCAGAGGGGATCAGTTGGGTATGCTAGTGATTAGTGAGACAGCAGGGGCCTCCAGTGAGCTAGGAGAAGCGGTCGTTGTTAATGCTAATAACTTAAAAGAAACTGCACAGGGAATCAAAACGGCCCTTGAAATACCTAAAATTGAGCAGATGGACCGCAACAGTATCATGCATAATCGTCTGAAGAGATATGATATTCATCGTTGGGCAAAGGATTTTCTAGACAAACTTGCCCAACAAGTGAATAAGAGTGAGGATCAAAGGGTTCTCTTTCTCAATAAAAAAGAGAATGAAAGATTACTGGACAAATACAAGAAAGCCAAAAAAAGACTGGTTTTCCTTGATTATGATGGCACATTAGTTGGATTCAAATCTAAACCTAATCTTGCTGCACCGGATGAAGAATTAATAAATCTTTTAACAAAGCTTAAGAGTGATGACTCTAATCATATCGTTATAATCAGTGGTCGAGATAAACATACTCTTGAGAAATGGTTAGGACATTTAGGTGTAGATTTAGTAGCTAGTCATGGATTATGGCTTAAGGAAGCCAGTGAAAATCAATGGCATCAGACAGAAGTCCTGGATAACAGTTGGAAGGATGAGATTCGACCTTTGCTGGAAGTTACCATGGATAGAACACCAGGTAGTTTGATTGAGGAAAAAGAATTTTCCCTTGCCTGGCATTATCGTAAATGTGAACCTGAGTTAGCCCAGATACGTTTGCGAGAGTTAAGGGATACTTTATTGACTCTTACAAGTTCAGGTCACCTTGGAATGTTAGAAGGTAATAAGGTCCTGGAGATTAAAGATACCACTATCAATAAGGGACGTACTGCGGGACACTTCCTTGCTTATGAAGAATTTGATTTTGTATTAGCTGCTGGTGATGATACAACTGATGAAGATTTATTTAGTGTTATCGATAAGTCCCAGTATACCATCAAGATTGGCAAAGGTGATACACAGGCTCGGTACTATTTAAATACGAGTGAAGACTTTAGAGCCTTACTAAATAACTTGTCTGAATGATAATTTAGTCTAGTAAATATTAGACTGCTATATAGTTTTTATGCAAAAACCCCACTAAATTACCTTATTTTGGCGGTATATGTGGGGTTTTGTCTTTTATTTTCTCCAATACTGTTGACTGTTCTTTGCTTATTAACTTAGTATTCTAAGTAAATCACAGACATATTTAAGGAGAACACTTTGAGAAAATTAGCATTAATGTTAATTATGAGCCTATTTTGTGTATCTACTGTTTTATTTGCAGAAGGTAGTCAGGAGAAAAAACAAACATTAGTTTTTGGAGATTTAACTTGGAATTCTGTCCAGGTACATAACAGAATTGCTGCCTTCATTATAGAAAATGGTCTTGGTAACTATAAGGCTGAATTCACATCCGCAGATACAGCCATCACTATAAATGGAATCATGCAAGGAGATATCAATATTGATATGGAGTCATGGCATTCTAATTTCAGAGACCTATATGATCGGGGAGTTGCCTCAGGTCAGCTGGTTGATTTGGGAAAAAACATGCCTGATGCCCCTCAAGGTTGGTGGATACCCCGTTATTTAGTAGAAGGTGAAAATGCACCAGCTCCCGGTTTAAAAAGTGTAGATGATTTGCCAAAATACTGGGAACTATTTAAGGATCCAGAGGATTCTTCCAAGGGACTTATTTATCTGGGGATAACAGGTTGGCTATCCACTGATGTATCTGATGAGATATTTGAAAGCCATAATCTGGGAACTCATTTTAATAAAGGTATTCCTGGATCTAGTGCTGCTCTGGCTGCCACTATGGTAGGTAACTTTGAAAAAAGACAGGGATGGATCGGATATTATTGGGCTCCAACTGCTGTCTTAGGTAAATTAGATATGGTTCGCCTTAAAGGTTCAGAATTTGAACCAGCTGACGTTAATATTCTTGTAGATAAGGACCTTCCTGAAAGAGCCCCTGATGTTGTAGCTTTCCTAAAAAAGTATAACACAACAGTCGCTGACAATAATGAATTCCTTGCTCAAATGGAAAGCCATGAATGGGATGCTGAGCAAACAGCCCTCTGGTTTCTTAAGAATAAAGAATCTGTATGGACAGACTGGGTAACACCAGAGGTCGCCGCTAAAGTCAAATCCGCCTTACCAGAGTAGAGGCGCCGATGACAGAAACTGAAAATAAACGGGGTCAATCGACCCCAAATGATTCAACAGAAACTATTATCACTGTGAAAGACCTTTGGAAGGTCTATGGACGTGATTCTAAACGTATACTATCAGACAAGTACAAAAGTATGGACAAAGAAACTATCCTTAAAAAAACGGGATGTGTTGTCGGTATGCGTAATGTTAATATCGAGATTAAACGAGGTGAGTTCTATATTCTTATGGGCTTATCTGGAAGCGGTAAGTCTACCTTGGTGAGAAATCTGATACGTCTTGTTAATCCAACAACTGGGACAATAGAAGTCAATGGTAAAAACTTAACGAAAATGTCCGAGGATGATTTACTTGATTTCCGTAAAGAAACTTATGGAATGGTATTTCAGCATTATGGACTATTCCCTCATATGACTGTTATAGATAATGCCGCCTATGGTTTAAAAGTCAGAGGTTTGCCCAAAGCACAAATGTATACAAAAGCCATGGAAGCTTTAGAGACTGTAGGACTTAAAGGATGGGAACATACCTATCCTAGTAGTCTCTCTGGAGGTATGCAACAAAGGGTCGGCTTAGCAAGGGCGTTAGCCAATGATCCTGATATCCTCCTAATGGATGAACCCTTTAGTGGATTAGATCCTCTTATTAGACGACAGATGCAGGATGAATTAGTCGAACTCCAGGATAAACTTCAAAAAACAATAGTTTTTGTAACCCATGATTTACATGAGGCTTTAAAGCTGGGTGACCGTATTGCCATTATGCGTAATGGTGAAGTTGTTCAAATTGGGACACCTGAAGATATTGTTACAGATCCTGCCGACGACTATGTACGTGAATTCGTTCAGGATGCCTCTCCGGCAAAGGTCTTAACAGCAGGAAATATTATGAGTAAACCTAGTGTTTTGCTCTATGCCTGGGAAGGGCGGAAAACAGCTCTGACCATTCTTAAACGTGAAAATCGCAAGGCTGCTTATGTGGTAAATAAGCAACATCAATTATTGGGAATAGCCTCAGTAGACAGATTAGAGAAACATATAAGTGAAAATGCATCTTCTACTGTGGTCAAGTTAGGTCCTCCTATCACAAAGGAAGTTCCTTGTGTTACTGAAGATACCATCATTGAGGAGCTTTTTAAGATAGTGCGAACCTATCCATATCCTTTACCTGTAAAAGATAAGGATGGAAAGTTTCTAGGTGTTGTCAGTACGGATGATATTTTTGAAGCCATTACCCCAGTGGATAGTGAAGGAGAGTTTCATGTTTGATTTTCCAGAATTTATCCGATTTCCTGTAAGAGGTTACATAGATGCCGGGATGAAATGGTTATTAAAACACTGTTCTGTCTTTTTTGATGCCCTTGGTTGGCTAATTTTGCATGTGATGAATTTCTTTACATTTATCTTTACCAGTATTCCCTGGTTTGTATTGATAATCGTCATTTTCCTTCTAGGATGGAAGCTCATGAAGAGCTTGAAAACCGCCTTTATGATGTCTCTTATGTTATTCATTATTGGGGGTTTTGGGTACTGGGAACTAGCCATGCAGACGTTGGGTTTAGTCTCTGCTTCTGTAATGTTTAGTCTCTTGATAGGTATTCCTACAGGAGTTGCTATGGCCCAAAGTGATCGAAGTCAAATGATTCTTAAACCAATATTGGATGGTATGCAGACTATGCCTAGTTTTGTTTATTTGATACCGGCTCTTATGTTTTTTGGCTTAGGTAAGGTTCCTTCTGTTATTGCTACTATTATCTATGCCGTTCCTCCTGTTATTCGTTTAACTAATGTGGGAATAAGAACTGTAGATAAAGAAGCTGTCGAGGCGGCTAAAGCCTTTGGGGCCAAGAAAAGCGAAATCCTCTGGGATGTTCAGTTACCATTGGCCAAACCATCTATCATGGTTGGTATAAATCAAACTACTATGATGGCCTTAGCTATGGTAGTCATTGGATCTATGATTGGAGCAAAAGGATTAGGGATGGAAGTTCTTATGTCCATTAGCCGTATAGATGTAGGTAGGGGATTTGAAGCAGGAATCAGTATAGTCTTCCTGGCAATCATCATTGACCGTATCACTCATACGATATCTCAGAATAAAAAATAAAATAGGGAGGGTGAGATCCCTCCCTTGTTTTTAGGCAATTACTTTTTGCCAGTCAGTTTAATGATATGTGTTCCGAATTGGGTTTGTACTAGATCACTGACGCTTCCTACACCCATTCTTTGACAAGCTTGTTCGAAGGCTGGAACCATTTTACCTGGCCCAAACCATCCTAAGTCTCCCCCTTTGCTTTTGCTGGGGCAGGTTGAATACTCACGGGCCATATCTTCGAAACGTGCTCCTTGCTTTATCTTTTTAAGAAGATTAGACGCCAGGCCTCTATCCTTAACTAATATATGACTAGCTCTCCATTCCATTATAGAACTCCTGCGATAGATATTTTATTAAGCAAAATATAGGCAGGACCTTCATAATTTTCAAGTGTCATCATAGTCACACTGAACTGATAAGACTTTTGTGCTTCCCTAATATTACCACTTATGGATCCTCCACTAATGGGAATACGTCTATTTCCATCATAATAATAGCCGAGACGAATCTCTCCACCAAAGCTTCCACTAATCATGTTCACATCAAAATTACTGAAGTGTACGATTTCCAGATAAGGCTTTCCTTTTAATTCATCTGAACTCAAAGTTCCAGGTGCTACAGTAAAATTAGGACTCAAGGCTTTAACTGGTTTATGAGAGTAATAGGCATATTGTTGATTATAAAGCTTTTCAATTACCTTTCCTCCCTTATATAAATAGACTTCGTGATAGGGACTACCAAAGGAATCCACAGGTTCAGAATAGGGACTGTTATAAAGATAGGGCTCCGTTTTTAAGGTTAATTTGTCCCCTGATCCATTTAATTCTTCACCTACTTCGAAGAGATTTAAATTTTGATATTCAATCTTACCACTTGCCTGATTACGGTAAAAGGAAAAGAAATCTCTGACTGAAGTCTCTGTTAGAATAACAGGACATTCCAATTCTTTTTTAAGGGGAATGGCCTTTGTTCTATCTTTAATGAGATCTAGTTGATGATCAATAATGTTTTGAAGATTTTCCGGTTCATAGTCACTGAATTTGATTTCCCTTTCTATTTCAAACTCTTTTTCTTCTTGATCCTTTCCGGTTATCACTAAATCCATAAAACCTTTATAATAGGTATAGCTAAGTTCTAAACCCTGGGAATTTTCCCATACTACATCATGGTAAGTAAGAGTAACTTCTGCTGAGTTTATCCAACTTGTATCGTTAGTATGAGTTCTTTTAAGAATATCCCCCAAGGATTCAATAGATTCTTTAAGAGGAAATCTATCAAAGCTATTAGTATGCCTCTTTGGAGCGGGTATTTTCTCTTGTAAAGGAAACCAGGGGGATACAGATACGAGAGCATTTTCTCGAGCGGATTGAAGCTTGTCTGCCACTTCTTGCTGTGTGTCTAAGGGAGTGAGAGTCAAGGATTTCTGTCCTCTATATTTTGTTCCCTCTTTTTCAGTATCCATATAGAGAGTTATAAAGTACTCAATAACTTCTACAAAACGGTGTTGATCTATATCCCCGTTGATATAAAATACTTCTTGAGACTTGGACATAACCTTCTTTAGAGTCCAAGCTGATGCTTTTGCTAATTCCTGTTTGATATATTCTTGCATTATCCTAGCCTCATCTTGGTTTTAATGTAGGGGCCTCCATCGGAGACTTTAATCCATTCTTTGTAGCCTTTACCACACTTGCCTGATCCATGCAATTTATAATCATCTGATACCATGGTGATATTGTTGAGCACATCTGGAACAAATCCTGTTAAGTAAATAGGTCCAAAGGATTCTCCTGTTAACTTCCCATCCTTGATAGCCCAACCCAGTTGGCAGACTAACTGAATTCCCCAGTTCTTGGGATCTTCCATTCCAGAAAGCATGTTTTCAATGAGATAACCCTCTTTTATGGATTTAATCATCTCTTCTTTTTTATCTTTTCCTGGTGTGAAGTAAGTATTTGTCATACGAGCGTAGACTTTCCGTTTGTAACTTTCCCGGCGTCCATTTCCCGTTGGTTTCATTCCTAAGCTTTGGGCCGATGCCAGGTCTGTTAAGCCAGACAAAAAGATACCCTTATCAATGATGGTAGTATCTCCAGCCAAGTTTCCTTCATCATCAAAGAAGTAGGAGGCAACATTGTCTGCGCTGGCTGCACCGTCTTTCATGGTTAATAAAGAACTTCCCACAGTTTTCCCCAAGTAGTCCTGGGCTAAGGCTCTCCCTTTGATAAACATATCTGTCTCTACACCATGACCAAAGGATTCATGGGCAATTGTACCAGATACATCTGGACTCAAAATCACGTCGTACTCTCCGGGCTGTATCCTTTTGGCTCGTGACATTCCCTCAATTTTGTTTTTAATGGTTTTTGTATCAAAGGAAGTATTTACTATTTCTTCAGGGTTATGACCTGTTAGGCTTTCAAATAGAAAACTGCTGCCTTTTAATGTCTTAAAGAAGGGGATGGCAGTAAAAACAGCCCATTCATAATGCTGTTCCAGGTTTTTATTTGGGCTTAGATATAGTTTGTTAATAATAGAATGCTCTAGCATTATCCTTGTGTGGTGAATACGCTCATCTAGAGAACTGATTTGTTCATACACTTGTTCCAGCTTTTGACGTATTTCCTTTGTGGAATATTTTTTGCCACTATCTGTAGTTTTAACAAAGGATTCCGTAATTTCTTCTTCCCTAGGAAGCTCTCTCTGGGGAGTATTATCCTTAGGGTAGGTGAATACCAAATTACTTTTAATAAGATTTAGTAGCCCTGTGATCCCTGATTCCGGTATAATATTGCTTGAATATTCGGCTATTGCCCCTTTGTGGTAGATCCTTATTACATAACCTCTTTCAGAGAAACGGGAATCACTTATAAGGAATTCTGTACTGTTTTTTTCACAACTAATTCCTGTAACATCTGTGGCGAGGAGAGTCGCATAATCATATTGTTCACACAAGAGGGTGATCAAAGCTTCAAATTTCTTTCTGTTGTTATTAATAAATATTGATGGACCGACTTCTTTCATTTCTATATTTTATTCTGATTATTTAGAGATGTACACCATTTTACCTTTTGACAAACATGAGAAATAGATTATATTTTTCCTATGAGTATGGAACCCAGAGAAAGGATAGGGGAGTTTTTAATACGTCAGAATGAACTTTCCTTCGAACAAGCTGAACAGGTACTTGCTTATCAAAACAAAAACCCCAGAAAACGATTTGGTGAGATAGCTGTAGAATTAGGTTTTGTTGGCTATGACCAGATTTATGAATACTTACGAGGACAGAATGAGCTTTAGGATGAGTGTTGCACCCATGGTGGATGTAACAGACCGTCATTTCAGATATTTTAACCGTTTATTGACAAAGAATAGTTATCTCTATACAGAGATGATCTCCACAGGAGCCATTATACATGGAGACAGACATCGTATTCTGGATTTTTCTCCCCAGGAAAAGCCTTTGGTGTTACAGATTGGAGCTGCTAAACCTGAAGAAATGGTGGAAGCTGTAAAAATTGCAGAAGATTGGGATTATGATGAAATTAATCTTAATGTTGGCTGCCCATCAAATAAGGTTCAAGAAGGTGATCTAGGTGCCTGTCTTATGGCCAAGCCTGAATTGGTGAGAGATATTCTTACCGAAGCTAGGGGTATTACAAGTAAACCTGTTACTGTGAAACACCGTATTGGTATCGATGATCTGGATAAATACGAAGATATGGAGAACTTCTGTTCTATTGTAGAAGCTAGTGGTGTGACCCGTTATATCGTTCATGCCAGGATTGCCATACTCAAAGGCTTAAGTCCCAAGGATAACAGAAACATTCCTCCTCTTCGTTATGAGGATGTGTATCGTTTAAAAGAAGAGTATCCCCATTTTCAAATAGAGATTAATGGGGGATTTAAGGATAGAGAATCTATCCTGGCACAGAAAGAAATTTTAGATGGAGTGATGTTGGGACGTGCCGCTTATGAGCGCCCTTATTTATTAAATGAGGTAGAGAATGTTTTATATCCAGAGGATACAGCCTCTATCACTCGTCAAGAAATCCTTGAGCATCTCATAGGGTATATTCAGGAAAACTTCGATGAGGATAACAAAGCTTGGCCCTTGTATAGAAATATCTATGACCTTTTTGCCTTTCATAAGGGGGCCAAAGTGTGGAAGAGAATCCTCAATGAAGGTCTTAAGGAAGATAAACCTGGAGACGCTCTTAAGAAAGCTTTGGATCAACTGCCTCTGGAGAGTTTGCTTTCTTCTTCTCTTCTCCCTTTATCTTCTTAATGGCTTTCTTGACAGCCTTCTGTACATCTTCATAGTAGTCTGATATTTCCAATCCTTGGGAATATATCTTCCCCATGAGTGTATGGCTGTAGGCTGGTTTTATATGATTGAGTGCATAGGTGGCTATGTCCATTATGATTTCTTCATCATTCCAGTCTTCTTGGGGCAACTGAGCTTCCATCTCCTTGATGACCATTTTCTCAGCTTCATTTACGACTTGCTCAAAGTCAAACATGTCTGCAAGACCCATATTGTCCTCCGGTTGCATAGTGTCTATAAGATTAATTTAAAATAAATTTGATTGCAAGCAAGTTATATTCCCGTGTATTGATAGGTGGGAGTCTCATTTGGGAATCCAGTTTTAATATGTTGACTCCAATTATTAAAATCCTATCTTCCTATAACCAGTGTTAGTATCTGCTCCCTCAGTTAATAGTAATTCTGTTATATCTTTATACCCAGCTTGTTGGCTCAACTTAAGAGCAGAGTTCCCAGAGCTATTGACCTTATTGATATCAGCTCCTTTACTGATTAAAAGACTGACTATTTTTAATCTGTCCGCAAGGTTGAGATTATTAGGTTCTGCCATGAGAGCATACATGAGAGGGGTATTATTTTCTTTATCTAGCACATTGACACAATCAGTCCTGGTTAGGAACATTTCTACTAAATCCTTGTTGCCATTTAACAGAGCTATTTGAATGGGGTGCTTTCCTGCATTATCACCTATCATTGGAATTTGAGCCTTTATTAAAGCATTCCAACATCTGTCCCTATCATTGTTATTGTTCAAATAGGATAGAAAATGCCATAGATTCTCTCCAAAGTTATTGATTACAGATAAATCTATATTAGGATGATCCAATAATGTTTTAATAGCAATGGAATTATTTTTTATTATCCCCCACATAAGAGGAGTCAGCCCTTGTTCTGCTTTACTATTAATGTCAACTCCTAGGTCAATGAGAGTGCTAGTCAGGAGTTGATAATGTCGATTAACGGCTAAGTGAATAGCAGGTAATCGTTCCCTAGGGATTACATTCATATCAGCGCCAGCTTTAACAAGAACTTCAATAATTTGACTATTAATGTACTCATTCATCTCACCATTTTTATAGTATTGATAATCATCACGACATTCGACAGCATGATTTATTGCATTTCTTCCGTTACCGTCAAGTATGTTTACATCAGCTCCTCTTTCTATTAGCAATTGTACGACACCCAAAGCTCCTCTATAACAGGCGTTCATAAGAGGGGTTTCCTTGTCTTTATCTACCTGATTGATATCTGCTCCTCTATTTAGAAGCAGTTCAACAGCTTTTATTCTACGGTTAATCGGTATGGTTCCCCAGTTTACGATAGCTGCGATAAGAGGAGTTGTTCCATTAAAACCTCCTATTGTATGAATTTCTGCTCCTTTTTGAATAAGCCAGTCTATGGTAGGTTCATTACATATTTGAGCAGCCGCAATAAGAGGCGTTTTTCCAATCGTATTAGCATAAGTTACTATGGTAGGATCTTTTTGAGTGAGAAGCTCAAAGTAAGGCAGTAAATCCAGTTCCTCATTATTACGTAAAGCGACGCATAAGCGGATAATGAGATTATCTTTGTTTTGGTCTAATTTTACTGATACATCGGCTCCTTTATTTAGTGCCCAATGAAATAATTCAAACCAGTCGACTATAGCCGCCTCTACTAGTAGGTTGCTTTCCTGGAGCCAAGATGAGTCTACTTCTTTTCTAGGAACCTTTCTGGCTATCTGATTGATATCACAACCTTTGTTGTATAGGTACTCGGCTATTTCCATGAGAAGAGAATTATCTCTCGTGACCTTAGGATCATAGGCAAAAGCCAATGAGTGTAAATAGTTATATCTTAACTCTTTATAAGATTCCCATTTAACAGGAATCCTATCAAGTAATGTTAAGTCTTCTGTGTGATCTATTATAGAAAAAAGATTCTTTCTATTAAGTTTTTTCCAAAGAGCTTGAAAAAAGATTCCATATAACATAGGAATCTTGTAATCAGGTTTGATCTCAAAGAAAGCTTCTACGACTTGGTCGTTGCCCCTATTGATTAGGTGATATAGTAAAGGAGTTTCTTCTGCATCATCAGAAGTGAATAAAGCATCGACATCATAACTATAGGGTGGATCAAGCAAAGTTTTTAGAAAAGTAATTCGATCAATTGTTTTATTAATATTCAAGGCAAATTGAATAAGAGTATTTTCTTTAGAATCTTTATGGGGTTGAAACTTTGTGTAAAGGAGCTTTGTTAAATCTTCTTGACCTAATACCTTTGGAAGATAGCTTAAAACTTCCACACAATTATTAATCATCTGGTTTAAAAATATTTTACTATCCTTATCTGTAAGTTCATAAAGGAAGGAGTTTCCTGACTCATCGATATAAAAAGGATCTGCTCCTTTTCGGAGTAAAAGTTTGATAAGATTAATGGAATGTGTTCTAGTAGCGAGAAGAAGGGCACTCTGTTTACTTGTCTCTATGGAAATTCCAAGTTCTAGTAGTAATTGAAGGTGCTCTTCTATATCCGGATGTTGAAATTGTTCTTTTACTAAATATTGGAGGGCATTGTAGTATGTAGCATATTCTTCACGGTGGTAATTGATATCACCTCCCTGTTGTATAAACTCCTCAAGAGTTTGTTTCTTAACATTAAGTTCTGTGTCCATGTCTATGGCAATTTTAAAAGCCTTGGGTCCATTTAATGTACTTGGTATGGCTTGTCGTCCAAATGCCTTTAATATATCCAAATGGATAGGTAATTGTGGGTAGTGAGAATCTAGTAGCTTTATGAGGTTTTTCTGATCGCTAGGTGTGAAGTAGGATGCCGTCAAGAAATCTAATAGGTCATCATTGAGTTCAATTTCAATATCATTATACGTGTTGAGGATATGGAGGAATAGTTTTGCTTTTTTATTTGTGACAATGTACTGAATAAGGTCTTTGTAATTCTCTTGGCTCAATGGTCCAATGTAGGGTTTTAGTAAAGAAAATAATTGTATTTTTTCATTATCTGCCTTATGTCCTGCATGGAACAATGTGTAAAGAGGGCTTTTTTGTTTTGACCCGCCTCTATTCGCATCAGCTCCTTGTTCTAACAACAACTTTACTAATCCCTGATCACTGTGTTTTTGGTTAAGAAGCTCTGTTAATGCTGTGATTCCATAGCTATTTAATTCATCTATATCACAGCCTTGGTCTAAGAGTAGTTGATAGAAAGAATAATTCCTGCATCCATGATTTATACAATAATGAAGTAATGGTTGAGAGTCTATTGACGTAGGTAAAATTACTCCCTTTTCCAGGAAAGCACCTAACAATAAGGGATTGAACTTGAGAATTACCATTATAATAGTATTTGTATTATCAAGGTCTTTCTCTTCCCAATACAATTGGGCACCCCATTCTAGAAATAGGGCGCTTAACTCAGCATTATTAGTTGCTATTGCATAATATAAGGGAGGGCGATTGTCTTCATCCAACATATTGATATTGGATGGATTCAGTCTTTTCCTGATCTTATTGATATCATTAAGACTGATTAGTTCTTTTATTGTTTTCTTTCTGAATAAACCTATCATATTAAAATCCTATTTTTCCTCTTTCTTCTGCACCTGCGTTTATTAGGATATCTATGATGTCTGTTTTCTCCCTCTCTTTTGCTATCTGTAATGCTGTTTGATTCTTTTCATTAGCGGTATTAACATCAATCCCTTCTTCAATGAGGAATTTAATACATGAGACTACATTCGCTTCTTCTACAAGCTCTTCATCATAATTAACAGCATACATGAGTGCTGTATTATTGTAGTTGTCTACTTCATTAATGTTAATTCCTCTTTGGAGTAATTCCTTTACTGGAGGTGTCATAGCTCTTTGTACTAGATAATGAAGAGGGGTTTGGCCATAGTTGTTTTTCGAGTAGGGTACATTGTATTCATCCATATATTTCTTTATAAAGGAAATAATAGTTTTATTAAGAGGTGGTACCATTAGTCCTGTTTCTTGATAGACTCTATTCACTAAATAATGAAGAATATTATCTCCTCTTTGATCAACGTTGAGAAGAGATTCTTGGATGTTTTCATGAGATAACAAATCTTTGATTAAATGTAATGCCCCCCACTTTGAAGCAATCATCAATGGTGTTCTATTGCTTCCGTCAGTGGCATGTATGCTTGCTCCCAGTTTTAACAAACCATGATATAGGTAACGATAGTCATACCCTATAGTATCTATAAGAGGTGTTCCCATCGAATAGCTGTTGTTTAAGTCTGCCCCATTAGCATGCAAGGCTTCAATAATATGTAATTTGAATTCTTCCTTCATTGTATGTGTATCGTCATTAGATTTTTCGTCATAACAATAAGGATCGGTAATGGCAAAGTTAAGGGCTGATTTCCCTTCACTGTTACATAGATTAGGATTGGCTCCTCTTTTTAGTATTTCTTGAACAACTTCGAGGCATCCGAAACCAGCTGCGGCCATAAGTGGTGAGTATCCATCATTATCAATGGCTTCTAAATCAGCCCCTCCATCCAACAGAGCTTTTACTGTCTCTAATCTGTCCTTTTTGGATACCCAATCCCAATTGGTTATGGCTCGATGAATAGGATAGGATTGGTCAAATCCCCCAATGGCGTTAGGATTTGCCCCTTTACTAATGAGGTAGTTTATGAGTTCTGTTTGGCATTTACTTGCTGCATATACAAGAGGTGTTGCCCCATTATTGGTCTTTGTTTCAATATCGAATAAGTGGCGTCTATCTAGTTCTTCTAGTATATCAATGACTTCTGATTGAGTCCTCTGGGATCTTTGAGTTATAAAGTGAATAAAGTTTTCTTCAAATCTGTCTAGTTTTAGATAAGGATCAGCTCCTTTATCCAACAATAGGTTAAAGACTTTTTTATAGTCAGTTTCTTTGAAATTATGACATTGTTCCAACAAAGAAAGTAACGTTCTATAGGTTTTACCTTGCATAGACTCATTTAGTGTAAGTCTTGTTACATGATTTACATCATGCCCTGCTTCAATCAAATCCGAACATATTTGGTAAGCCCATTCTTCAGACTCTTCAATACTTGTATCCTTGTTAATAGCAATGTCCAAAACCAATTCTATATAAGACCCATTTGATTGAACAATTTCATCTGATGAATCAAAATAACGGACAATCTCTTTGTTTATATCAGGAGCCTTATCTATAAAGCGTTTTATGGTTTCAGGTGAGTAGTGTTTCTTTAAAGCGTAGAAGAGAGGATCTCCAGATCCAGGATTAGCTATGTCAATATCAGGGTAATTATCTAGTAGATAAGTGACAATATATTCATCAACGTCAGAACACAATAATTGTAAAATTAAGCTCCCTTCTGGTCTGTAGGCTTCAAACTTTTTGTTAATGTTCCAACCACAAGCTAATAATTCTTTGACAAGGTTAAATCTTGTTGTTTTCTTAAAGAGAACAATTTCTTTACCTAAAGTGCTACTCCCATTCAGAATACCAGGTTCTGTACCGCTTTTAAATTCTTCTTCGAGAGGAAAAGGAAGTTGTCTCTCATCAAATATTTCTTTTATGAGGTGCAGCATATTTGAATGATCGTCAGATGTTCTGTACTGATTATGGGAGGGGCTGTAGGAGAACAAACGACTAAAAATGGTGGCTCCATCAACATCTGTATAACAAATATCAGCGTTTCTATCCCCATAGAAACGAACCAAATCTCTCTTATTATACCATATGGCCCAGAGATAAGCAGAATGCCCTTCATTTTCGATTAAGGCTCCATGATCTAATAGCCATTGTAATAAGTCCGTTAGATCATAAATATCCTCATTCCAACAGGTCAAGGCAGTTAATACATTCAATTCAAAGCCTGCATAAGATTTAAGATGATTAATATTGGCTCCTTTTTCCAGAAGTTGTTCCAATATGGGAATCTTACGAGTAAGAGGCATTTTAGTAGTCCTTGCTATATCAATAAATATATCACTGGGATCACGATTGTCTTTCAGATTCTCTTCTAAAACTTCCTCTGCCTTGTTGCCATAAAACTGACTGCTTAAAGGAAGATTAAGTTCTTTAGCTCTATTAACATTCACCATTCGTTTACGCTGATCCATGGAGAACTTATTCACATCAAGGTAATTCTCCAAAGAAGGAAAAACCTTTGTATCAACCCATAATCCGTATTCTAACAGAAGAAGAAATTCTTCAATTTTACCACTCTGTAGAGTCTTTTGGGCTAGTGTCGTTTGAGAACCTGTAAAAGTTCTGATGGTGTAATTCATTTCCAGATTGTAACGACTTAATTCTTGTAGAAGGTAGGAGAAGCTAAATTTCCCCAGTTTGGAGGTTGCTGGTATCTCCCTATTGTCAACTAGTATAGTTAATGGTCTATTCACTTCAGAAGTAGCATAGTTAACATCTGCCCCCTCTTCCAGTAAAGCGTTAAAAGCTCTTAAGGAAAAATCAGGTAGGCTTAATAAATAGGCTAGGGCTGTTTTTTCCGTATTGACCGTATCTATTTGATTAATATCAATGTCATGAGCTAAAAGTATAGGCAAAAGTTCGGGATAGAAGTATTTATGACTAACTACATAATGGAGTAGGGGGAGCTTATTGATTGTCTCAGGGAGACTAAGCTCATGTTCTAAAAAGATATTAAGAAGATTCTGATTAAAGGTCTTTATCACATCCACCATAACAGATTCTTCTGGTGATGAACTTCCCATTTCAGGAATACTCCCTAGTTCTAATAAAAGTTTGGCTATTTGAGACTTTTCATATTTAATAGCGTAGTAGAGGGGGGGCTTCCCCTGGTCATCAAGGTTATTACAATTATCCGAGTTTAGTAATTTGTTGAGTTTGTTGATCTTCCCTGATTTTATCAGGTTTTCGATTGTGTCTTTTTTTATTAATCCCATGGGTAATCCTTTTTATCTTTTGCAGCCTGGTGATGAAACTTAGGCTTTCAGAATTATTTATCTTCTAGTTCTAGCAAGCATCGTTATCGGGCACAGTATGTGAGACATCCTAAATAACTTTTAATACTGTAACACTAATACTAAGGATCATCATGATGAGGCAAGGTATTTTGGAACATTTATTCGGTTTTTTTAATGAATAGGTAAATAAAAAACTGGTTCTAACATGTAATTAGAACCAGTTTTAAGCTCCCCCGAACGGACTCGAACCGCTGACCTAGTGATTAACAGTCACCCGCTCTACCAACTGAGCTACAGGGGAATGTGTTTCCATATATTTTGATTGGGCAGAAACAACCCAACTTTAAGCTCCCCCGAACGGACTCGAACCGCTGACCTAGTGATTAACAGTCACCCGCTCTACCAACTGAGCTACAGGGGAATGCGAAATGCTTCGTCAATATAGCTAATCTTAGTTTGTCTGTCAACTCCCTTTAATCAACTTTTTGGAAGCAGATTCACTAAGGCTTTTGATATCTTATCTACATCACTTTGTCTTAGTTCTGAGAAGCGAATTGCCCAAGAATGATCCTTGTAATAAATGTTGCGAAGTTCAATTAATAAAGCAATATCTGCGGGATTATTACGTAGAACCGCCAAGTCGCGTCCAGTACTATAAGCTCCATAACCTAAGTAGGGGATAAGCTTTTCTGCAAAATCCGCAGAATTTTTATCAAATTGATTCTCGTTATCTAGATAGAGGATTCCTGTACCCTTAGGGGACTCAGGCGCATTGTCCGCATGAAGACTAATAAAAACCCTCTTGCCAGCCTCTACATTATCAAAGGTCTGTTCCGCAATCAAGACGCGTTTTTCCAGTCCTGCATGTCCTCCTCTAGGCCAGTCAAGAGGTCGATCGGCCACATTCAATGACGCTAGGTTATAGACCTCATTTGTCTGATGAACAAGGGTATATCCTGCTGGGTCAGTATTTCTAATAGTATGGTTTGGACTTAATATAGTTAAGGTAACATCTGCTCCATTGCGAACAAGGGATTCTGTTAGTCTTAAAGCGATATCATAGACATATTCATCTTCAACCACATAAAGGGTATCACCTCGGCCATCTATGCTTTCTACAATGGCTCCTGGATCCAATCCTCCATGACCTGGATCAATTACAAAGTGGTATCCTGCTAGCGCATTACCAAGGGATGGTTTCTTTTTCACATCCTTAATCCAATGACTATACAGGTCTACTGCTTTTTGAAAAGTTAACCAAGGACCTTCTTCAGGGGCTTCTCTGTATTCTTTGTCAGGTTGTGACAGGGCTGTTGGAATGTAGTTATAGTAGGAATCTCCATTATAGATGATTTCATTATCCGCTGTTGGTTCCTCTTTGGGGAGTGCCTGTGTTCCTTCAAAGGTTACTGTGGTTTCTGGAGCAATAACTTTAGTAGGCGCCTGTGTTCCTTCTAATTTAAGGATCTGATTTGGCTGAATAAGGTCATTCTCCAGGGTATTCAACAATCGTAGTTCTCCGACGCTTACTCCAGTATTTCTGGAGATACTATACAGAGTATCTCCCTTTTGAACCACATAGGTATTCACTTCTAAGGTTGTAGAAGCTTCTGTCTGCTTTTCTTCCTCTTTTGCTTTTATGATAGGGTGAGCTTGTCTGGTTAATCTAGGTTTTGTATTAATAGAAGCAATGGCTATCGGAGTTAGGTATAGACGATCACCAGGGAATATCCTTGAATCAGGTAACTGATTATAAGTCATGATGTCATTAGGATTTAAGCCGTTGTTGTAAGCTATATCTTCTAGAGTTTCCCCTTTTTTTACGATATGAACATTGGCTGCTTTCGATTCTGGTAGGGCTACTTTTATTTCCTGTCCTTTCTTAAGACGTGAGAGCCGGCCTCCATTAAGTTCACGTAACTCTGACACAGACATATCATATTTACGGGCTATTCCCCATAGGGTGTCTCCCGTTTTGACAGTATAAGTGTCATAACCGGTCACAGGAACTGGTTGTTTTATTAAGGAAGTCTCTTGTTTTCCCACTATAACCCTTTGTCCTGTGTATATCGTGTTATTCTCCAGTTTGTTCCATGTTCTTATCTGATCAACAGTGATATTGTATTCTCTGGCTAAGGAATAGAGCGTGTCTCCTCCAGTGACCTCGTGAATCATATCTTGTCCATATATCAGTAAACTTACAGTACCTAATAAAAGTAAAGTGATTAGTCTTTTCATTAATAAACCCTTCCCAGTAACATCTTTGTTATAATTTTCGGATTTTATTAGCCAAGGTTTAGGGAATAGGTATAAAAAAAGAGCAGGAATCCCTGCTCTTCGCTTTTGTAAGTTTCCTCAATCTATAAAAGAACCTTCTGTAGTTCTGATACTTTATCTGTTGCTTCCCAACTGAATATATCTCTACCAAAATGCCCGTAAGACGCTGTTGGCAGATAAATGGGTTTTAATAGATCGAGAGTCGTAATGATTCCTCTAGGGGTCAGGTCAAATACTTTTCTAATTCCTTCTTCTATCTTATCTTCGGCGATATCTGAAGTTCCATAGGTGTTAACATAAACACTAACAGGTTCTGCCACACCAATAGCATAGGCCAGTTCCACTTCACATTGATCTGCAATACCTGCGGCAACAATATTCTTTGCCACATAACGGGCCATATAAGCGGCAGATCTATCCACTTTAGAAGGGTCTTTACCACTGAAAGCTCCCCCACCATGAGCCGCTTTACCACCATAGGTATCAACAATTATCTTACGGCCTGTTAAACCAGCATCTCCCTGGGGCCCTCCAATAACGAATCGTCCTGTTGGATTAATGTGAAAGATAGTTTTATCTGAAAAGAGTTCTGAAGGAAGAACATCTTTGATTACTTTTTCTATCAGATCCTTCCTTAGTAATTCTAAAGTTATTTTATCTCCACCCATAACATCATGATGCTGATGAGATAAGACCACTGTATCAATGTGATTAGGAACACCATTCTTATACTCGACAGTCACTTGACATTTTCCATCAGGTCTAAGGTAGGGGATGGTTCCGTTTTTTCTTACCTCAGCGGCTTTCTGCATAATACGATGGCTGAATTGAACAGGAGCTGGCATAAGTTCAGGAGTGTCCTTACAGGCATAGCCAAACATCATTCCCTGATCTCCGGCTCCCATTTCTTTATGTAGTCCTACACCTTCTGTGACACCTTGACTGATATCTGGTGATTGTTCGTTAATACTACTAATGATGGCACAGGAATTGTAATCAAGGCCATAATCTGATTTGTTATAACCAATATCTGAAAGTACCTTCTTGGTAACTTCCCTAATATCTATATATCCTTTTGTCGTGATCTCACCTCCGACCAGAACCATACCTGTGGTTGTAAAACATTCACAGGCCACTCTGGAATGGGGATCTTGTCGCAGCGCTTCATCCAGAATGGCATCAGATATTTGGTCACAAACTTTGTCGGGATGACCTTCTCCCACGCTTTCCGAGGTGAACTTATAGTCTTGTCGTCCTTTCAAGGGGATCTCCTTTTTATTTATCTATGGTTAATGTAAAACTTCTCTATAGTACGGTCAAGAAGGCTTACTTTATTACAAAGGCTTCACTTTTTAAGGCGTAACTTCCTCTCTTGACCCATATTTTCATCATTTTATACCCCCTTCCATCCTTATCAACAGGACTGGGAAGATCTTCTGCATGAAGAACATTGGATAACCTAAATTCATAAAACTGGGTAATGCTATCTAAGGGATCAGGGATAAAGATTACTTTATCCTTGTCATAAGGATGTTTTCTCGGAGAACCTTTATATATGACTCCTTCTTGAAGATAGCTTTTTGAATCATCATAGATAGATATTTCTGATATGGGAGCTGACTCTAAATACTTAAGCACACTATCCTCCTTACTCTATATTCTAAAACCTTAATTTTTCTTGTCAAGCTGATCTGTTATTCATTTTTATTAGACTCTCTTTCACTTCTGAAGGAAGATTGCGGAAGGCAAGGCGTAACTGTCTGTTGTTTTCTAATATATCAACATTGATATTATATATATGACCTTCGAGGCTTAGAGAGCCTTCGGTTAAGGATGTCCCTTTCTCCAGATCTGAAGTGCTTGGAATATCATCAGGTAAAAAGGTAAAGCCCTCTTGATTCATGTCTGTGACAATTCCTGTTATCAACTGAATACTTTTAGGATGGGTGAAGATGTATTCCATACTCTCTTCTTCTGTGACATTTGTCTTGTTTTGACTATCATTTTTATAAGCTTTATAGCGTTTGAGTATCTTTTCCAGTTGGCTATAATCCAGTTCTGTTTCCAATTTATTAGGGAGCAGGGCGTTCGCTTCAAGATGAAGAGCTTTACTGGCTTCTTCCCAGGGATAGTTTTCTTCTGTCAGAAGAATGCAAATGGATTGTTCTTTATCGTATAACTGTCTGAGTAGATAAAGGACGACTTTCCAATGTCTGGGGAAATGATATGCTGATATAAGAACGAGATCAGGCTCTATCTCCCATAGATTATCCATAGCTTTTAAAGGACTTAAATAGTGAATGATGTCAAAGCCCTTTGATTTTAGTCGTAACCTAAGGGTCTCTTTGAAGCTGGTTTCAGCATGTATAAGGAGAACCTTCATTTATTCTGTTCCAAGATTAATAACTTTGTAATCATAGATCTGCCAATAACCACCTGTATAACGCAGATAGTAGGTGAAACGTTTTATCTCAGTGAAATCTGGATTACGGAATTTTTGAATCGTATCAACTGTCCCTTCTGTTGGTGTATAGGATGTTTTTTGTATGGTATAAGACCAGGGAATGGTACTAATATCATAACTGATCTTGTCTTCACTTAAAGCCATTTTAAAGTCTCGCAGGGCAGACATCCTTTCTTCTTCGGTCATGCGGTAGTACTGTTCTTTTCTCATGTCATCTCTTAAGTACAAACTTTCAACGTCCAGGTATAAGAAAAACTTCTCCCAAGAAGAGCTTTGTCTGGCTTTTATGGTATAGGCCACCACCTTATCAGGGGATAAATCAGCTTTCTGTAATATTTGTTCTTTGGCTACTTCTATGATCTGTTCTGTTGGTTTTTCTGCAGTCCCCGGGCGAACATCCAAGTTTAGCCAAGGGCTTTCCAAGTTTTGTCCTCCTTCCAGGGTAGGAGTAAAAATAGCCTTAATACGGTACATCCCAGGTTCCGCTATATTGATAAAATCATTCAGCTGGACATCAAAGGAATAAATTTCTCCTGAACCTAACTGTACTTGTCTATAGAAGACTGCTTGATTTGTCGTCTTTCGTATGGTAAATTCCTGCGAATGGGGAAGTTCTCTGTTTGTTAGGGTCCTTACTGTAAAGTCCAGGTTATAAGCTCTATAATTAGCTAGCTCCAGGGATTGGAGTTCGGATGTGTCATTAACGACATCCACTTTAATGCGAATCTGACTATCTGGAAAATATACTTGCTTATCCATAAAACGGATATCAAGACCTAGCTCACCCGCATAAACAGAAAGTGATATAAGCATAAGTATTAGTCCCAGGCTGATTCTTTTGTACATTATCTTCTCCAACATTACTTTTTAATAGATCGGAAGAACCTGATGTCAACATTATTAGAAAATACACTGAATGATAAAATAAAGACTTCTCCTGCATGGAAGAGTTTAACCAATGCTGTCGCTCATAGAAAGTTCCCCATCTATATAAGTGGGGCTCAAGGGCCGTTTTTAGGTTACCTTAGCAATAAACTGACAGAGTATGTCAAGGGTAGTTGTTTATTAGTGACCTCAACAGAGAAGGAAGCTCAAGTCCTCAAGCAGGATTTAGAGGCCTTTTATGATGAGGTTCTTGATTTTCCCTGGTGGGGGACCATGGCTTATAAAGGAATAAGTCCCCAGTCTTCCATCTTTGGGGAACGATCCCAGGTTCTCTCTTACCTTCTCCTCAATAAAGGTAAGAAGTTAATCGTCACATCCTTAAGAGCCTTTTTATCTCCTTTACCTGATACAGAATACTTTAGAGACAGAATGACTGTATTAAAAAAAGGGGATCTCTTTGATCCTATGGAGCTAGAGATTCAGTTAGCATCCTGGGGATACTCACGAGTTCCTCGGGTAAGTGTGGCTGGTGAGTTTGCTTTACGTGGAGAAGTACTGGATATTGCCCTACCGGGAGCAGAAGAGGGACTACGTATTGTCTTTAACTTTGATCAAATTGAAGAAATAAAAACCTTTGATATAGGAATCCAAAGTTCTACAGGGGCTTTAGAAGAAGTTCTCATTTATCCGGCTAAGGAAATGGTCTGGGATGATGAACGTTTAGATGTCCTTTCCTCCCATCTTGATCAAATCCAATCTAAGGATACGCTTTGGTTTGATGAACTAAAAGCAACGAGAGAAATGCGGGGAGAAGAACTTCTCTATCCTCTCGCTTTCAATACCACCACTTCCTTATTGGATTATCTCAATGAAGAAGATACGGTCTTTTTTGTAGAATATGAAAGAATTCAGTCCGCTTGCGAGCCCATACTAAAGGAATATAAAGAACTTTATCGAAAAGCTCTTGTTGATGATGTTATTGCCCCTTCACCAGAAGTCTTACTATTAGATTTAGAAAAAATAAGTGCCAATTTCCAAAGGAAAATATTCTGTATTCATCTTCATCGTGAAGATGGACCGGATACATTCAAGTTTAATTACGAAGGGGGGCGTAGTTTCTTCGGGAATCTTAATTTTCTAAAGGAAGAGATTGCTAACCTGCTTGATCAAAAGTACACCATCTATGTTGTATCCGAAAGCGCCTCTCAAAAACAGCGTATCGAATACATGTTTAAAGATATGAATGTTGAAGTCTTTCAAGCTGATATCAGTTCCGGATTTCAATTGCCTGAACAAAAGCTGGTAGTAATACAGGAAAATGAAATCTTTGGTCGCAAGAAGAGAGTGGCTGCCTCTTTTAAGAAAGCGAAATCTCAGGCAATAGATAGTTTTGTAGAACTCAATCCTGGGGATTATGTCGTACATGTAAACCACGGTATTGGTATTTTCAAAGGAATAGAACGGATAAAAGCCGCTGGGAATGAACGGGACTATATCTGCGTTGAGTATGCCGATGAGGAGAGGATTTTCATTCCTATCGAACAGGTAAACCTTGTTCAGCGTTTTATCGGTAAGGATGGTCAAACCCCTCGAATCGATAAGATTGGAGGAAAATCCTGGGAAACCAAGAAAGGTAAAGTCAAAAAGCACGTTGAGGATCTGGCTGATCGTCTCATCAAATTGTATGCCCGAAGAAAAGAAACCCAGGGGTATGCCTTCCCTCCGGATAACGATTGGCAGGTCTCTTTTGAAGCCTCTTTCCCCTATCAAGAGACAGAAGATCAGTTAGCCGCCATTGAAGATATAAAGACTGATATGGAATCTTCTCGTCCTATGGACAGACTTCTTTGTGGTGATGTTGGCTATGGTAAAACAGAAGTGGCCATGCGAGCGGCTTTTAAAGGTTGTATAGGGGGGCGGCAAGTTGCTTTCCTTGCGCCTACGACTATTTTGGCAGAGCAGCATTATGATAACTTTACAGAAAGATTCAAACGTTTTCCCATCCGTATTGGAATGCTAAGTCGTTTTGTTAACAAGAAAGAACAGAAGCTAACCCTGGAGAAGCTTGAAAAGGGAGAGATAGATCTTCTGATTGGAACCCATAGGATTCTAAGTAAGGATGTTAAGTTCAAAAACCTTGGGTTAATGGTTATTGATGAGGAACAGCGCTTTGGCGTTAAGGATAAGGAAAAGCTAAAGGAGATGAGAAGCTCTATTGATAGTTTGTCCCTGTCGGCTACACCCATTCCCCGAACCCTTCATATGTCTTTATTGAAGATCAGGGATATGTCCGTATTAAAAACGGCTCCCCGTAATAGGCAACCTATCGAAACCTTTGTTCAGGAGTTTAATGAAGAAGTCATCGCCAAAGCCATTCGACGGGAAGTAGAACGGGGTGGACAGGTGTTTTTCCTGCATAATAGGGTAGAAACATTAGAAAACATTCAGATATTCTTACAAAATCTTGTGCCTGAGGTTATGGTAGATGTAGCCCATGGTAAAATGAGCCCCCATGAACTGGAAGACATTATGCATAGGTTCATTAATGGCGGTTTTCAGGTTCTTGTCTCTACGACCATCATTGAAAATGGTATAGATATTCCCAATGTAAACACCATTATCATTGATAGAGCTGATATGTATGGTATAAGTCAGTTGTATCAATTACGTGGTCGTGTCGGACGGTCAGGTAAATTAGCCTATGCCTATCTGCTGTATCCAGATGGACAGGCTCTAAGTGAGATAGCCATGAAACGTCTTCAGGTTATTAGTGACTTTACCGAGTTAGGATCTGGTTTCAAAGTAGCTATGAAGGACTTAGAAGTTCGTGGTGCTGGTAATTTGTTGGGAAGGGAACAATCGGGTGATATATTAAGTGTTGGATTTGATATGTACATCCGTCTTGTTGAGGAAGCTATTAATGCTAGAAGTGAAGATCGTAAGGAAGAAGCTCAAGAAGTTCTTCTTGAATTAGAATATACTGGTTTTATACCTGATTCTTATATAACTGAAGCTACAGAGAAGATGGAAATCTACAAAAAGATTGCCGCTGTTACTTCCGAAGAAGATTCGGAACGTTTATTTGCTGAGATCTATGATAGATTTGGACCTGTTCCGGATGAAGTTCAAAGTTTGTTTGCCCTATCGGAAATCCGCATTCTGGCCAAATCCCTGTTTATCCTGTCATTGAAGGAACGGAGAGGGCTGTGTCAGATTGAATTTGGTAAAGTGAGTCTTATTAATGTTAATAAGGTATTGCGACTTATCAAAGAAAGCGGAGGAACGGTCAAACTTGATCCGACCAGACCTCAAATCCTTATTATGGAAACAGGTAGCATAGGTTTAAAAGAAAAATCAGAGTTTATCAAAGATCGGCTTTCTAAGCTCACTGACTAAGCATTTTGTTGACTTAACACCCGTTAATGGACTTAAATAGTATTAAGGTGAGGCCTAATGAAAAAATATAGCGTAGAGATGATCTGCGATATTGGTGAGCTGGCAGGTTTGTTCGCTGACCGATCCAATCTTAAGGGTTTTCTCTTCAGGGTTGTCAAGATCATTGCTAACCATATGAAGGCAGATGTCTGCTCGATTTATCTCTGGGATGAAAACAAAGGAATGCTGACTCTTGAGGCCACCATAGGTCTCAATCCCGCTATGGTTGGTCAGATCCATTTTGCTCTTGGAGAAGGTATTACAGGGCTAGCCTTAAAAGAGTTACGGACCATCAGGGAGGATAAAGGGCATTTAAACCCCAACTTTATCCCTGTTGCCGGTGCGGGAGAAGAAAACTATGAGGCCTTCCTCGCTGTCCCTATATTGAGAGGTCATGAACGGATTGGGGTCTTGGTTGTTCAACACCAAAGTCCGGGCTTCTTTGATGATCAGGATAGCCGGGCTCTGAAAGCCATCGCTACCCAGCTGGCCACAAGTTTGGAAAATGCCAAGCTCCTAATGGCCTTAAATCGTACTGATTCTGAATCGGGAGATAAAAAAGGACCTCCTGGTCCCATTAAAGATATATATAAGGGAAAAGCTACTGTTCCCGGCTTTGCCTTTGGTACGGCCTATGTATTGGATAAGATGGGTCTTGAAGAAATACATGATCCTGAGGTCTTTCTTGATACCATTGAAGGTTTTGACCAGGCTGTTAATGATACAGAGAAGCAGTTAGAAGACCTACAGCAGTTCATGGAAGAACAGTATTCTGATGTAGCTTCTCTCATCTTCAGTGCCCATATATTAATGTTAAGGGATTCCGGTTTTTCCGGCACTATGTGTCAAAAGATCAGTGAAGGGGTTCCTCCTTATAGAGCTGTTATCGATGTGGTTCAAAGTTATGTTGAGATATTCTCTGCCAGCCAGAACCAAAGGCTTCAGGAAAAGGTTCAGGACGTTATGGATTTGGGCCATAGAATACTCCAGAATCTTCTCAAGTCTCATGATGGAAGAGGGGATTATCAAGGCTTAATCGTTATAGCCCGTGAATTATTTCCTTCCGAATTGATTAAAATGTCGGCTCAGAATGTTGAGGGACTCATACTATTAGGAACAGGGGCCAGTGCCCATGTGTCCATTCTGGCAAAAAGTATGGAAATCCCTGTTATCTTTGTAGAAGATGAAAGCATCTTTAATCTTAGTGAACATGACCAGATCATTTTAGACGGGCATCAGAGCACCATCCTTATTAATCCAGATGATACGGTTAAAGCCGAATACTCTGATGTGTCCATGAGTTCTATTGATTTACAAGCTGTCAGTAAGGATATGGCCGAACATACCCATACCTCCGACGGTGCTCCTATTAAATTAATGTCCAACATTAACTTATTGAGTGAGCTCCCCCTGGCCATAACCTTAAAAGCGGAAGGTATAGGCCTTTATAGAAGTGAATTTCCTTTTATCGTCCGTAATGATTTCCCTTCTGAAGAGGAACAGCACCGGGTCTATAAAAAGATCTTGGATTCTATGCCTGATAAGGAAATCATCTTAAGAACCTTAGATATTGGTGGAGATAAGGTATTAAGCTATCTCCCTTCCAATAGTGAAAGTAATCCCTTTCTGGGATTACGTGCTTTGCGCTTTTCTTTACGTAACAAAGATATCTTTATTGATCAACTTAGAGCCATGCTTCGGGCTGGTGCGGATAGGGATCTAAGAATCATGTTTCCCCTGGTATCCTCTCTGGATGACTTTCTTGAAGCTAAGGATATAGTTCATATGGCCATTGAAACTCTGGCTCTTGAACATTTCCCCTTCAATGAAGAACCTAAAATCGGAGCCATGATTGAACTACCCAGTGCTGTGGAAGTGGTAGACGAATTAGCACAGGAAGCGGATTTTCTCTGTATAGGAAGCAATGATCTGGTTCAGTATTTACTGGGAGTTGATAGGACCAACGAAGATGTTTCCAGCTTATATATCAGCCATCATCCTGCTGTCTTCAGAACCTTAAAAAGAATATCCGATGCCTCCCTTAAATATAACTGTCCGCTATCTATCTGTGGGGAGATCGCTGCCGATCCTTATATCATTCCTTTCCTATTGGGGATAGGAATAAGTAAAATCTCTGTTAATCCCAAACAGTTACCTGCTGTACAGAAGATCATTATGACCTCTTCCTTGACTAATTGCAGAGCTGAAGCAGACAAGTTGTTATCTATGGGAACGCTGAAGGAAGTCAATCGTTATCTGGGGTTAACCGTATAATGCACAAGTTGTCATTCATAGGACTTGTAGTGGGTATGCTCTGTTTAGGCTCCGCTTTATTCGGTCAAGAGTCTGAGCATATCTATCAAGGTTTGCCTTCTTCTCAAACAGATCTCATTTATTATCGGAAAGCCTATGTCATCGAATGGGATCCTGTTCACAAAGTACCTCGCTGGGTCGCTTATCATGTGACCCCTGATTATATTATGACTCCCTCCCGTAAAGGTCATTTTGCTCAGTTCCGGGGGGATCCTGATATTGATAACGAAGCCTCCGAGAAGGATTATGAGGGACAATTTCAAACCTGGCGTAATTATGCCAAAGGCCATCTGGCACCTTATTATATTGCTGGTGGAGATCGAGATCATGATGGCCTAACAGCCGCTGATGGAGATGAGGATGAATACCAAACCATCTATGAGATCAATTACATGAGCAATATAGCGCCCCAGGATCAATATGATTTTAATGGAGCCGGGGGATTATGGTATCAATTGGAAACCTATGTCAGAGAAGATTTGATACGAACTAAGGGATATGAAGTTTGGGTGTATGCAGGAACCATCTTTGGACCATCGTCTTATGATGAGTACAAGGGCATTAGTGTTCCCCCTTTATTCTATAAGATTATTTTGTATAAAAATGAAGAGGGGATTCATATAGAGCCCTATCTTCTACCTCATCAACGGGACAGTCGAGGAGAATTATCCGATTATCTCGTTAATGTGGATATGATCGAGGCCTTGACTGGTTTGGATTTTTATCCTGAATGGGATAAGGAAGAACAGGAAAGGTTTGTAGAAGAGTAATAATGAAGTAATTGTTTGAATAGAAAGGGATTAGCATCCTTAAATATCTTCTTGTACAATGTAGGCAAATTATTTAAACTAGCCATCATGACAACAGAAAGAAGAATCAAGAGCTTTGTCAAAAGAGCCAGTCGAATGACTCCCTTACAAGAGAAAGCTTTACAGGAATATAAACACATGATCCTTCCCTATACAGAAGGGAAGTCTTTTAAGATGGAAGATATTCTTCCGAGCAAAGACAAATACGTCCTTGAGATAGGATTTGGAATGGGGGATGCCACCTGGCAGATTGCCCAGAACAACCCAGATAAAGCATACTTAGGAGTAGAGGTTCACACTCCCGGTGTGGGCAAGCTTCTCTATGAATTAGGCTCTAGAAATCTAGATAATATGCGGGTAATCTCCCATGATGTGGTCCCGGTTCTCAAGGATATGGAAGCTGAACAATTAGATGGTGTTCATATCTTTTTTCCAGACCCCTGGCCTAAAAAAAGGCATAATAAGAGACGTTTAATACAAAGTGATTTTCTAAAACTCCTGAGTAGCAGAGTCAAAACAGGGGGCTATATATACTTCGTAACAGATTGGGAAGATTACGCTCACTGGGCTTTATCTTATTTTGAAGCAGAACCTTCACTGCATAATAAGTATTCAGGATTTGCGGACCCGCAAGAGTGGCGTCCTGAAACAAAGTTTGAGAATAAAGGATTACAAAAGCAACATCATATATTTGAATTATACTTTATTAAAAATGAATAGGAGTCCCAAATGAAAAGATTACTGGTTTTACTCATTGTATTACTAATTCCGTCAAGTGTTTTCGCAGAAGGTCAAGGGGTAACCCAATTAATGACAGAATTGGTTGTACAGTTGGGTATTATTCTCTTCGCAGCCAGATTAGGCGGACGTTTTTTTAAGAAAATTGGTTTGCCTGGTGTGTTAGGGGAGATGATAGCTGGTATTCTCATTGGGCCCTTCCTTCTAGGGAGTATTCCTATTCCTGGCTTTCCCCACGGGATCTTTGCTCTTCATCAGGGGGATATCCCTGTAACAGTCGAATTATACGGTTTTTCAACAATAGCTAGTGTCATTCTGCTCTTCCTGGCAGGTCTGGAAACGGACATAAATATGTTCCTAAGATATAGTTTAAAAGGAAGTTTGATCGGTATAGGCGGTTTGACCATTCCTTTTATCTTAGGGGATCTTACTGCTGTTTGGTTGATGAACGTAGACTTTATGGATCCTCCTGCTCTTTTTCTTGGTGTCATCAGTATGGCCACTTCCGTTGGTATTAGTGCCAGAATCCTGTCTGAAAAAAAGAAAATGGATAGTCCCGAAGGGGTTACTATATTAGCTGCTGCTGTAATAGATGATGTGTTAGGTATTATTTTTCTGGCCATCGTCGTTGGAATAGCTGAAAGTATTACAAAAGGGCATGGTGGTTTAAGCTGGAGTCATATTGGTATCATTACAGCAAAAGCCTTTGGTGTGTGGCTTGGTTTTAGTGCACTTGGTCTCCTTTTTAGTAAACGAATCAGTAAGTTCCTTAAATCCTTTAATAGCATCCCGGCCTTCTCCGTCCTTTCTTTAGGTATGGCCTTGGTCTTGGCAGGGGTCTTCGAACATGCGGGATTAGCCATGATTATCGGGGCTTATGTTATGGGATTAAGCTTATCCAAGACAGATATTAGTTATGTCATACAGGAGAACCTCTTTGGCCTTCATGAGTTTTTTGTGCCTATTTTCTTTACGGTTATGGGAATGCTCGTTAATGTTAAGAGTTTGATGGCACCTCAAGTGCTCATTGTAGGTCTCGTGTATTCGGCAGGATCTGTGCTTGGTAAGGTCATTGGATGCGGTCTGCCTTCCCTAGGGTTAGGTTTTAATAAAAAGGGAGCCCTGAGGATTGGGTTTGGGATGATACCACGTGGGGAAGTTTCCCTGATCATTGCCGGTATTGGTTTGTCATCAGGTTATCTGAGTCCTGATCTCTTTGGTATTGCTGTTATTATGACCTTAATATCCGTATTGGTTGCTCCTTCTCTCTTCGAAAAAGCTCTGGCCATTCCTGGTATAGGTACCCATAAGGAAGCAAAAGGTACAGATACTGTTATAACGGAATACGATTTACCATCCCCGGAAGTGGGCGAGTTCCTTGTTACTAAACTAATCAGTTCTCTGGAACACGAAGGCTTTTTTATCCATATGATGGAATTAGGTACCAGGGTGTATCAACTACGGAAAGACGACATCTTCTGTACTCTGGAAGTAGATAAGAACCAATTAAGGTTTATCACAGCCCGTGAGGATCTGGCTTTTATAAAAACCCTCATCTACGAATCCTTAATTGATATGAACAATATAATGAAAGAGGTGAAGAATCTGGCTAAACCTGATGAAATGCGCAAAGAATTAGCAACAGAAGCTCATAATAGAGGAGATTTCCATATCCATGACTATCTTGATCAAGAAGATGTCGAATTGGATTTGAAATCAAATACAAAAGATGATATAATAGGCGAACTCGTCAATATATTATACAACTCAGGCAAAATTCCCGAATCTGAAGAGGCTATTGCAGCTGTGTTTGAGAGGGAAGCTTCTATGAGTACAGGTATGCAGAACGGTGTAGCCATTCCTCATGGCCGTAGTTCCGGCATCGACACAGTTAAGGTAGCTATAGGCGTTAAGAAAGGGGGGATTCCCTTTGATAGTATCGATGGTAAACCCAGCAATATATTTTTACTGTTGATATCACCAAAAGATGCTCCAGGACCCCATCTTAAGGTTCTCTCTTCTATCAGTGCAGCGCTAAATAAGGAGGAGGTCCGTCAAGGCATACTAACGGCTCAATCAAGAAGCGATCTGTTGTCAATTATTGACCAGGGCATAAAAGATAAAAAATAAGGAGGAGAAATTTGGATAAAACATCAAAATTGAACTCTTTCCTCGAAAGGTACACCAATGTAGCTCAGGCGCAGAACAAGATTGATCCTAGAGTTTATGAGAAGTGGAATGTCAAAAGAGGATTAAGAAATTCAGATGGCACAGGTGTTGTGGTTGGATTAACCGAAGTAGGTGAAGTACACGGTTATATCATGGATGAAGGGGACAAAGTTCCTGCACCCGGGCGTCTGCTTTATCGGGGCTATGATGTTAAAGATCTTGTAACAGGTTTCCAGAAGGATAAACGATACGGTTTTGAAGAAGCCACTTATCTGTTATTGTTCGGTTCCCTGCCTACATCATCTGAATTAGCTGAATTTACTGGACTCCTTAGTGACTTGCGTGAATTGCCTAATGGTTTAATTGAAGACTCTATTCTTAAGTTCCCCAGTCGGAACATTATGAATAAGCTGGCACGTACTGTACTGGTTTATTATTCCTATGATGAAGATCCTGAGAACTTAAGCATAAGTAATATACTAAGGCAGAGTGTAGAACTCATTGCCCGATTCCCTGTGTTAACAGCTTATAGTTATCAAGCTATGAGATACAATTATTATAATGATAGTTTGTTCCTGCATCCCCCTCAGCCAGAGCTATCAACGGCTGAGAACTTCCTTTACATGGTAAGACAGGATTCCCAATTTACCCCTCTGGAAGCAGAGCTTCTTGATTTGGCTTTGGTTCTTCATGCAGAACACGGGGGAGGGAATAACTCTACTTTTAGTATACACCTTGTCTCTTCAGCAGAAACAGATACCTATTCTTCTATTGGTGCGGCTATCGGTTCCCTAAAAGGGCGCAAACACGGGGGCGCCAATATTAAGGTCTGGGAGATGTTCCAGGAGATCAAACTTAATGTTCAAAACTGGGAAGATGACCTAGAAGTCTCAGAATACCTGGCCAAGCTCCTGAAAGGGGAAGCCTTTGATCATTCCGGTCTTATTTATGGTATGGGACACGCTGTCTATACTTTATCAGATCCTAGAGCAGAACTGATAAAGGAAAAAGCGAGAGAATTAGCCAAGGAGAAGGGGCGTGAAGAGGAATTCGAATTATATAATTCTATCGAAAGACTCACTCCTGAAGTCTTTGCAGACGTTAAAGGATATCGTAAGGAAATATGTGCCAATGTGGACTTCTACACAGGTTTTGTCTATGACATGTTAAATATTCCCCCTGAGTTATATACGCCTATCTTTGCGATAGCCCGTATCGCCGGTTGGTGTGCCCACCGGGTAGAGGAACTTGTCTCTGGAGGTAAGATCATCCGACCTGCCTACAAAGCCGTTCATAACAGACGGGATTATCTTGATATGGAATCCCGTATCAGTGAAGAATAACAAAAAAAGGTTGTGCTTCCTTTGGGAAGATCACAACCTTTTTTATTAATTATTGTTTAGGGGCGAAGTGATCAAACTCCATAGCAAAGGTTCCCCTTCCTTGGGTCTGACTTCTTAAAACAGTGGAATAACCAAACATCTTAACCAAAGGAGCCATGGCTTTAACATGTTCAACAGCAGTTTTACTTTCCATGCTGTTCACAATACCTCCCCGGCTGGTTAAATTCCCAATAACATCACCCACATATTCAGCAGGTGTGAAAATATCCACTTGCATTACCGGTTCTAGTTGAACGGGTGTAGCGGATCTAAAGGCATTATCGAAACCAAGAGAAGCTGCTGCTTCATAGGCAAACTCTGTAGCCCCTTCTTCTGTATAGTCAATCTCTTCTACAGTAACCTTCGTGTCAATAACGGGATAACCAAGTAATGTCCCAGAACCAAAGGAGGACTCAAGACCTCTTTTAATCGCCTCAATGAATTGCTTGGGTATATCCTTGGTAGAAGCTTTCACTTCAACGATATTTCCTTCGTTCTTCGTAGGCTCCAGGGTTAACTTGAGCTTGGCATAATTAGACTTGCCACCAATGGTTTTATCGAACTCTTCAACGAGGGTTGTCTTCTGGGTAACTGTCTCACGATAGGATACCTGAGGATTACCGACCTTGGCGGCCACCTTGTAATCATCCAGGATTCGAGTCACAAGAACATCCAGATGAAGTTCCCCCATTCCGGAGATGACTAATTGTCCTGTGTCTTCATTTTCCTTGTAAACAAAAGTAGGATCTTCTTTACTCAAAAGTTCCAGGATATTACGAAGTTTATCCTGATCAGAGATAGACTTAGGCTCAATCGCAACAGAGATAACAGGCTCGGGAAAATCCATCAATTCCAGATAGGGTGACTTAGCATCAACTCCGATGGTATCTCCTGTCTGGGCAAACTTGAATCCTATAACTGCGGCAATATCTCCTGCTTCAATAGCATCTACCTGTTCTGGCCTATTGGAGTGCATTCTTAAGAGACGGTTAACCCGTTCTTTTTTTTCTTTATTAACATTATAAACAGCCGTTCCGCTTTTTAGGACACCAGAATAGACCCGGACAAAACACATTGGACCTGCTTGAGGATCATTCTGAATTTTAAAAACCAAGGCAGATAAAGGCCCCTTAGGATCTCTGGGAATCTCAAGTTGGTCACCTGTCTTGAAGTGATGTCCGAGAACAGGGGGTAATTCCTCAATTGAGGGTAAGTAGTCAATGACGGCATCCAATACAGGCTGTACACCAATGTTTCTCAAGCTGGCACCTGTTAAAACAGGGACCAAGGTTTGTGCAAGAGTTTGCTCTCTGAGCACCTTATGGATTAACTCGGGGGCAATGTCTTCCCCTTCCAGATATAAGTCTGTCAGTTCTTCTGAGTAAGCAGATACACTATCAAGGAGTTTATCTCTCCATTCATCCGCCTGGGACTGTAAATCCGGTCTAATATCTTTTTCAATAATACTCTGACCTTGATCTCCCTCCCAGTGGAGTTCTTTCATTTTTATCAGATCTATGACAGCTTCAAAATCACTTTCTGCGCCAATAGGGATTTGGATGGCTACAGGGTTTGCCTTAAGCTTAGCCCGCATATCTTCTAAGACAGCCGCAAAATCAGCTCCGATCCGGTCCATCTTGTTCACAAAAGCAATACGAGGAACTTTATATCTGTCAGCTTGGTGCCATACTGTCTCTGATTGTGGTTCTACTCCACCTACAGCACAAAAAATAGCGACCGCACCATCTAATACTCTAAGTGATCGTTCTACTTCGGCAGTAAAATCAACATGTCCGGGAGTATCGATGATGTTAATCTTTACATCATTCCATTCACAGGACGTGGCAGCACTGGTAATGGTGATACCTCTATTTTGTTCCTGTTCCATCCAGTCCATGGTAGCATTACCTGTATCTACTTCACCAATACGATGGCTTTTCCCTGTATAGAACAAGATTCGTTCTGTTGTTGTTGTTTTACCGGCATCAATATGGGCCATGATACCAATATTTCTTGTCGTTTTCGGCATATTTTCTCCCGCTGTGTATACTAACATAATGGTAATGGGTTGTGAAGCTCTGTCCGAAGAGGGAAATGTATGTGGTTTATTGTAATGTTATTTTTTAGTGCTTTAAATAGTTATGCTGATTCTCAGGATGCCCCTATCATCGATCAGATCATCAATATTCGACTGGAGAATCAGCTATCAGAACTAAGGGAAGATCCTATTCTCACACAGACAGCCCGTAAATATGCTTTAACCTTGGTTACAGAAGGTTCCCTCCGTCATAGAGATGATTCCGGCCATGGAGCCGCTTACCGGGTTCAGCAGGAAGGGGGGGATTACTGGACCGTAGGGGAGATTCTTGGTGCCGGTCCTACAGTAGATCAGATTCTCCATGGCTGGATGAAAAGTGCCAGTCATAGAAAGGTTATTTTGACATCCAAATGGACACGAATAGGATGGGGGATAGCCCCTTACGAACAGGGCTATGTGATGGTAATTCTTTTTGCATAAAAATGGGTTGACCCTTTTATGGGGTTCTGCTATATTTGCCGACATCAAGGGCGATTAGCTCAGTTGGGAGAGCGCCTGCCTTACAAGCAGGATGTCGGGGGTTCAAGTCCCTCATCGCCCATGACCTTGAGGGCGAATAGCTCAGTTGGGAGAGCGCCTGCCTTACAAGCAGGATGTCGGGGGTTCAAGTCCCTCTTCGCCCATTAAGAGACCGATCGATAAGATCGGTCTTTTTTTATGTCCTAAATCTTAAAGAAGGTTGTTCTAACACTTATTGGATAGTGTCTGATTCTTATCTACAAGTTTTCATTGCCATACTGGTCGCGGGAACAAGAGCGTCTTCATTCTCCTTTATAAGGTCTTCTCATAAATTTTCAAATAAGTTATTCTCTTGCCTGTGAGACACGGTCTCTGAATATAGTTAAGGAATAATAAAATAGACCAAGATATCAACTTATTTGTATTAAAATTGAACATCTTTTATTGGGTTTAAAAGGAGTGTAAAAAATGATCTCTATTATTATAGATCTTATAAAAATAGTAGCAATAATTATTCTAGGTGTAATTATTATTGGTGGTTGGCTGTTAGATTCTGGAAACGATATATTGTATATTGTTGGTATTTTCTTTGATCTATTATTAATTATTCCTATAGCGATATTAATCAAATCTATAAAACAAAAATTGGAGAACTAATGAGAAAAACTATTTTATTTTTACTTATTGCCATTTTATTCGCTAGCTGTACAGATGTTAACCCTGGCTATGTAGATGTAAGAGTCCACAAAAGAGGTAGTCGTGCTGGTGAAATCGAAGTTTTAACGACCGGTAGGTATGGAATAAAATTGAGTGCAGATGACTTTATTTTCCCAACTTTTAAACAAAATTATGTATGGACAGCTAGTAGAACGGAAGGATCAAAAAATGATGAATCCTTCACTTTCCCTGTCGAAGGTCTTAATGTTGGTGTTGATATTGGCGTTGAGTTTGCTGTAAATCCTGAAAAGGTGGAGACTATTTTTAGCGAATACCGAAAAGATTTAGCAGGTATCACTTCTGGCCCCATGAGAAACTATATAAGAGATGCTGTGTTAAGAAACGCTAAAAAATATACAAATGCAGAAAACTTTGTATCAACGAATGGAGCTGTTGATCTTATCGAAGATGTGGAAAAGGATACAATGGAATATTTTAAACCAAAAGGAATAGATGTTTCTAAGGTTTATATTGTTGGTGCTCCTCGCTATCCCTCTGATATTGTCCAAGCCATTAAAAATAAAATAAATGCCAATTTACAAGCAATACAAAGAGAAAATGAATTAAGAGAGTCAGAAGCAGAAGCAAAAAAAGCCATCGCTAAAGCCCAAGGTGTAGCTGATGCTAAATTAATAGAAGCGAGAGCCGAAGCTGAAGCTAATAGACTTAAACAAACATCTTATAATGATGCGATCCTAAAAGCCATGTGGATTGATAAATGGGATGGCAAACTACCCACGTATCAAGCTGGCAGTGACGGTAGTGTCATGTTTAGTTTTCAATAACAATAGTAAGTGTGATTGTGTGACTGTTCTATTTTACATAGTGTAGATTCCTATACAGTAAAGCCTTCTTTGTGAAGGCTTTTTTTATGCCCTAAACACTAAAGGATAACTAAGGTGATTAAAAAAAGCTTGATCTCTCAACTCTCCTTAATAGGCTATCCTTTTCTTTTCAGTACCCACTACAATCTCGAAAGGCCCTTTCGAGATTTTTTAAAGGCCCAGTAAAAAGTTTTGAAAAGCCCTTTCGAGATGTTATATTAGTAAGTAAAAAGTGAGGATCCCAAAATGAATGAACAAATTATCTATTATGAAACACAGAAAAATCATGTAAATGAAGAGGCTGGCTACCATGGAAAGATCCAATATATAGATCATCTAGATCCTAACGATATTATTGATAGTATGGTGGCCAAGAACACGACCATCACCAGACAGGACGCCCTGGCCGTTATTAGCCTCTATGAAGAGGTCATTATTGAGCATTTACAAAAAGGATATTCCCTCGCTACAGGCTTGTTTCAGGCTCGCTTATTTATGAAAGGCCGCTTTCAAAAGGAAGGTGATCTCTTTGATAAGGATAAACATACTACTCATGTCGTCTTTCGTCCTGCTATCGGTCTTAATGACAAGATCAGTTCCCATATCAGCTTTCATAAAAGACAAGAGGGAATAACAAAACAGTATTTGAAGGGAATCCATGATTTTGCTAGTGATTCGAATATCCCTAATGAAGAGGGGTACTACAAAATCACTAGAGGAAATGCTTTTGCTCTCACAGGCAGTAACTTGAAGATTTATCATTATGAGGGGCGTTACAAACTCAACTTAAAGGACTCTTCTGGAAAGATTTATGATCTAAAGCCGGCCAATATTACCCCTTCAAAGTTAACATCCTCCCTTGCCAGAGACCTTCCTGAAGGCTTGTATACTTTGTCCTATCAGGTCGAGTATGGTCAGATTATTAGAGACTACGGTAACCTCAAAGTTCAGATTGGCGACTAGGCGCAGGAATAATCTTTGACAAGTGGTGTTTAAATGTTAAACATGGAGGCTTCATAGAATCAGAAGACTTCTTGACCGTTCTACATACACTTGTACTCAAATTGGATCGTATTGCCTTAGGATTGTTAAAAGATACATTCAACATCATCACTTCTGAGAGGCTCTTAGACGAAGTTCCTCTCTTAGTCCTCAAGCTTATTGTAGATATTGAGAGACGTAAAAGTAAATTAACGGGGAATGGTGAGGGTAAAAGTACTTCCAGAACCTTCATCACTCTCCACTTCTACAGTGCCCCCGTGTACCATGGCAATATGTTTGACGATGGCAAGGCCGAGACCGGTTCCTCCCACTTCGCGACTACGGGCTTTATCTACCCTAAAGAAGCGTTCAAAAATTCTTTCCAGATATTGTTCTGGTATGCCAGGACCATTATCAATGACCCTGATGATGGTTGATGTCTTATTCTGTTCTGCCTGTATCTGGATGAGGCTTTTTTCTGGACTGTACTTTACTGCATTAGATACCAGGTTCTGAATAGCCTGTTCAATGAGTAGACTATTGGCATTGATAATGAGGCGATCAGAACAATCAATCTTTATTCCAATATTTTTCTTCTCACAGATCTGTTGTTGTGTCTGAACGCAAGACTGGAGTGTTGTGGTTAGATTAAAATTGTGTCTTTCAATTTCTCCTCCCTCTACTTGTTCGATCCCACTTAGGCTAAGAAGATCATCAATGATGGAGGCTAGACGATGACTTTGTTTGTCTATAATACTAAGGAAGTGTTCTGCGTGTTGAGGTTGGGAGAGGGCCCCGTTACGGAGTGTCTCTACAAAACCCATTATGCTTGTGATAGGAGTACGCAACTCATGGCTAACATTAGCTACGAAATCCTGGCGCATCCTTTCCAGTCGTTTCATTCTGGTAATGTTGTTCATCACCATGAGAATGCCTACTTTTTGATTATTCTCCCCTGTGAGCAAGGTAGAGTGAACTCTAAAATACTGCTCCGGAGGTCCTGTTAGGGTTATATCCTTTTCCTGAAAGCTTGTGTGGTCAGTGGTCATGGCTAATTTATGGAGTTCTGTAGAATGGAATACTTCTAAAAGGCTTAACCCCTTTACTTTGGTCTCCTCTATTCTAAAGATCTGTGACGCCGCGGGATTGACTGATTTGATTCTCAATTGATTATCAATGACGATAACCGCTTCTACCATGCTGGAGAGCATGGCTTCTAATTCTTTCTTTTGTCTTTCTGTGGTGATGATGCCTTCGTTAAGGTCGGTAGCCATTTTTACGATGGTATTACTTAACTGGGCTATTTCTGTGGTCTTTTTATCCGGTAGGGGATGGGTAAAGTCCCTTTTTGAGAAAGCCTCTGCTGCTTTTGTTAAGAGGGATAATTGTTTGGTTATCCTGTTGGCTGTAAACCAGGTGATGATGGCTGTTATGATCAGGATGAAGATACTGAAGAGGCCCACCCTTTCTAAGGTGTTCCCCATTTCCTCCTTAATGGAGGTAATCGCTTTGGCGGTTCGTACCACTCCTATGATATCCCCGCCATCATTATAATAGGGGATAGCTACGTATAGCATATCCTGATTGAGTGTCCGGGAGTAGCGGGTGGCCACACCAATTTTTCCCAACATAGCCTCTTGAACTTCGGGACGTTTGTTATGGTTCTCCATGATAGTGACATCATAATCCGAGTCTGCTACAACGTTTCCTTGTTTATTCACTACTGTAACTCTGGTTTTAGAACTGCTAGTGATCTCTTTCAGGTTTTTATCTAACGCTGTTAAGGAACTGGCTAAAGCAGAATTGGAAGATATGCTCCTCCATATAACGGCTTGATCTGTCAATTCACTGGTTATGTTTTGAATTGATTGTGAGCGTATGGAGGTGATGCTGATAATGGTTAGTATCAGAAAAGAGATGAATATGGTTAAAATATATACTGAGTAAAGTTGGGCTAATAAGGTTTTAGGCCGCACTAACGAGCTCCTTGCAACCTGTAACCTATACCTCTGACCGTTTCAATACAAGAACCTTGTGTTCCTAATTTCTTTCGAAGTCCCAGGATCTGCACGTCTACAGAACGTTCGGTTACAGGATAGTTCCCACCTCTGACTGCATCTATGATTTGATTGCGTGAGAATACCCAACCGGGATTTTCTGCTAAAAACTTAAGTATAGCGAATTCGGTAGCAGACAAATTAATAGGTTCGTCATCGATAAAGACTTCGTGTCGGGACACATCTATTTTTATGCTTTGTACTCGAATTACGGTTTCTTTTGTGTTCTTTTCTGTTTTTCTTCTTAATACGGCTCTGATCCTGGCTATGAGAATATTAGGGCTAAAAGGTTTGGCAATATAGTCATCGGCTCCTAATTCCAGGCCGGTGATGATATCAGAATCCTCGCTTTTGGCTGTTAACATTATGATAGGTATGTTCCCTGTCTCAGGGGTCGATTTAATTGTTCTACACACATCCAGTCCATCAATACCGGGTAACATGATATCCAATATGACTAGATCCGGTTCTTTTTCCTTGGCCTGCCTTAGTCCATTTTCCCCATTACCTGCCCGAAGAACCTTATATCCTTGAGCTTCCAGGTTGTAAGCAATTAGTTCTAAAATATCTGCGTCATCTTCAACAATCAATATTGTCTCGTGAGCCATTTCTGTCCTCCCTCGTTGATTATCTCATTATATGAATTTCTGAGGCGATATTCACGGTTCTATTTCCAAAACCTTCTAAACTAGAAATCATGGAATATACTGTCAGACATTGATCCACATACTGGGGATCCTCTTTCATCTTTTGTTTTAATTTATACCGTAATGCCCCAATTAGGTCTTTTATTTTTTGTGATTCCCTTAGGGCCTCTTGTTGATTTCTATCTGTTTTATGTAAAAAATCACTTAAGACTTGTCTTAACAGGAGAATACAGGATTCGGAGATCTTCCTGACAGAACCGGAAGGATAGCGTCTTTGTTCTGTTCCGAGCTCTATAACAGCTGTGGCCATGTGGCCGCAATAATCGGCCATTCTCTCCAGTTCAAAGATAACCCGTATCCCTGACATGAGATTTTGTAAGTCTGTTGCTATGGGATGTTCTGTGGCAATGGATGTTAGAACTTTTGTGATTAGGTCACTCTTGAAGCTTGCCATCTCTTCTTTATTATCCAGAACAGATTGGGCTTTTCTCATGTCCGAATCGATTAGAGCCTGGGTGGCCGTCCAAAGGCTCTCTTCTATCATGGTTCCCAGACGTAATATGTTCTGATTAATGCTATCTATTTGATGTTTTAATTGTTGTCGCAAAAAAACTTCCCCCCGTTGTAGACAATACATAATCTTCATAGGGGGTGAGTCTGTTGTTAGAAAGTTGTTAGAATTTGGTTAGCTATTTAAGGATTGTGTTCATATATTCTCTTTCAAACCAATCGTTAATGGCTATTAGACGATAGTAAAAGGAATCTTCCTTGCTTTTGGCTAATCCGAATAATTTAACAGTATCTGCGGACATGACTCCATAAAGGAGCACATGATCTTCTTCCACTGATACTTGTAGACGGATAATAAAATTATCGGGCTTTAATAAGGTGATAAAGGCCACTTTCATAGGGGTTTTATTCTTGATTTCCATAATAATGGAATTGTTTTCTACAGTATAAATTATCTGAGATCTATGCTTTCCAAACGTTTTATCTTCCTGAGCTACATATAAGCTTTGATGGTCAGGGAGGGTATCAAATTGTAAATCCTTTAAGGTCTCTTTTGCATTGAGATTTTCAATACGGGCGGATTCTACGAAAAGGGTTCGCATATGTCCTCGGGATGCAGAATAATATTCGATTCCTTTGAGTGTGCTTACCTTGTTTAAGACATTATATATCTTCAACAATACTTCTTTGTCTGTTAGGCCTGTTGGTTTGTCTAAACGATAGAGTCCTTCAATTGTGAGGCTGGGGTCAAAATCAGAGGGAAAAGTGATGGCTTTCTGACTTGAAGGCTGCAAGCGAAGGTTGTCTAGGCTTGAGGCAAAGGCAATGACTTTGTTTTCCTTTGCGTAGGTCTCTTCTTCCTCTGCTGTTAAGTTCTGACCGTAGAGGTTGAAGCTTGTAATAAGTAAACTGATTAAGATTGAAATTCCTGTTATTCTCATGATAGGATTACAATAATTTATTCTCTTCACCAATTCAAGGGGTTACCATGAACAACAGAGTTTTCTTTACTGGTGGTGGTACCGGAGGTCACGTATATCCAGCTTTAGCTGTCATCGACAAGCTTAATAAATCAAAAGATTGGGATATTCGCTGGTTAGGTTCCTCTAAAGGTATGGAAAGGGACATCATTAAGCAAACCCGTATTCCTTATATAGGTATGCCTTCGGGAAAGTTACGAAGGTATTTTTCTATACAGAACTTTTTAGATTTGTTTCGCATCACTGCAGGAGTCATTAAGGCTTTCTTTTATTTGATGTTCCATCGTCCTCGATTGCTTTTCAGCAAGGGGGGATTTGTATCGGTTCCTCCTGTGTTAGCTGCATGGTTGTTAAGGATCCCTGTGTATAGCCATGAATCAGATCTTGATCCCGGCTTGGCAACTAAAATCAATAGTCGATTTTCCAAGAAGATTTTCCTACCTTATGAGGAATCTCTCTCTTATTTTTCTAGCAAACTAAGATCAAAATTAGTTGTGTCCGGTAATCCTTTAAGGGAAGCTCTCTTCCAAGGGGATAAGACGAAGCTTCAGACAAAGTGGTCCATCCCAGCTGATAAGAAAGTTCTTCTGGTATTAGGCGGCTCTTCAGGGGCCAAACAGATCAATGATATCATTGATGAAATCAAGGCTCAGCTGTTGGATCTTGGTCTCTATATCATTCACCAAAGAGGGAAAGGCCATCTTGTAGCAGAAGCAAATCCAAATCCTCATTATAAGGCTGTTGAATATTTTCATGATGATATGGCTGATGTTTATGATATAGCTGACATTGTGGTTTCCCGGGCAGGAGCTAACTCTTTATGGGAATTGTGTAGCTTGGGGAAGGCGACTATCTTGATTCCTCTCGATTCAGGATCCCGTGGGGATCAGGTGCGTAATGCGGAATTGTTTGAGAATAAGGGCGCCCTTTGGGTATTAGAAAGCAAAACCGCTTCGGGGGATAAATTATTACCCAAAGTCAAAGAACTAACCGAAGATGATAATAAGCGCCTGTCCTTGGGCCAAAGAGCTAGTGAGGTCTTTTCCGGTGGGGCTTCCCAATTGTTAGCAGACGAAATTATAAAGGAGCTACAGTCATGAATCTTGTCCTTATGGACATCATTTTTTTGATGATACTAGGTGGTTTTGTATTTTTTGGATTGTTTCGTGGTTTTGTTACTGAGATTATTAATTTTATGACCCTTGTCGGGGGGGTAATCCTTGCTGTTGCCTTGGGTCCCTTAGCTTCTGAATATATAAAGGGTTACCTCGATTGGGGAGATAACACAATATACCTGGCTTACTTTGGTATCTTTATAGGTTTTGCGATTATTCTAAGACTTGCTCAAAATATGATACTTAATATGGTGGAGAACCTTAATCTGGAAGGCCTGGACCGGATTCTGGGCATTCTTATAGGTGCTTTGGAAGGTCTTATTGTTATCTTTCTGGTGATTATGGTTATTGAGATTCAACCCCTTTTTGATCCTCAAAAGCTTTTGGGGGAATCTGTTTTTTATGAGAGGATTTCTCCCTATCTCCCCCAGGGGCAATCCTTGTTTGAAGAGGGAGTAAAGAAACTCAATGTTTGATAACATTCTCTATCAGCCTACTCTGGTTAATATTTTAACTCGTGAGATATCTAATAAACTCCTGCCTCAAAGCATGTTATTTGTCGGGACTCCTTTTTCTGGAAAAATGACATCAGCCATAGAAGTGGGTCGGGCTTTAATGTGCACCGAATCAGCAGATTGGGGATGCCAATGCCGTAATTGTCAGTTACATAGGCAATTAGAGCATACCTCTATGCTGATATTAGGACAGGGTGACTTTTTACCTGAGATACAGTCTGCTCTGGATGTCTATAGTCGTTTTGACAAGGTCTTTTCAAAGTTTGTGGTTCGAAGGGCTATTCGTAAATTAACTATAAGATTTCATCCTCTTCTTTGGGAAGGGGAGGAAGCGAAGATGAAAAAGTTTCGAAATCTGTTGAGTTCTGTTGAAGACTATCTGGATCAATTTGCCCTGGAAGCGCCTCGACTGAATGATAAGGATTTGGAAAAAACAAAGAAAGGCTTACTTGAGGATTGTCAAAAGCTTTCTGGTTTTGTTCCTAAATCCATTCCTGTTGATCAAATCAGACGCATAGCGGCCTGGAGTCATCAATCCAGTAACAATCCTAAGGTCGTGATCATTGATAAAGCTGAACAGATGCAGGATAGCGCCCGTAATGCCCTCTTAAAGATTCTTGAAGAACCGCCCCATAATGTCTTCTTTCTCTTGATTACCAATCAGAGAGGTTCCATTCTTCCTACATTATTATCTCGATTAAGGATCTATAACTTTCCTGAGAGAACTATAGAACAACAGAAAGATATTCTTATGAGAATCTTCCGTGAGGATTCTGGGGAGTATGAAAGTATTAAGGAATACTTTTATGCCTGGAAGGGTTTAGCTCCCGGTACTATGAAAGCCTATGCTCTTGAGTTTCGTGATGCGATTAAGAATGATATTGTCGATTATCAGCTACCAGATTTGGCGGGACGTGATTATTTTCGTATATTCTTAGAAGAGTTGGTGAAAACCTTTCGACAGGATCTACATAACACGGCAGATGTTGATTTTCTGGGTTTTGAACGAACTCTTAATATTGTAAAGGATAGTCTTTTTAGTGTAGAGACACTGAACCAGAATCCATCCTTGGCTTTAGAGCGCTTATTCTTTAATTTAAAAGAAGGAAAATAGGCAAATCTGTGAGTAAATTCGTAAAGAAAGCATTAGATAAGTTACCTAAACTAGAACCTAATCAGATTAAGAATCTTTTAGGTGAGGTGGTTAAGGAAAACGAATTATTTGAGATGGTTTTAGGCTCCATGACCCATGGTGTTGTGGTGACCGATGAATCCCATCGTATTTTGTTCTGCAATCGTCCCAGTCATGTTATTATGAACAAACGTCCCCATGAAGGTACATTGTTGTGGGAAGCTGTTAGTGATTCTGATATATCCCAATTACTCCGGGAAAGCCTGGAAAAACAGCTTAATTTTGAAGATCACGAGATGAGTCTTGATTTTCGAGGTTCTTTCCGTATCTATTCTATGGCCCTTCTTCCTTTAGTTCAAAAGGGCAAGATCAGGGGGAGTTTATTTCAGATCGAGGACATCACCGATAAAAAGAACAGGGAAGCTCGATTTAGACGAGCTGAAAACCTTGCTTCTCTGACGACTCTCGCTGCTGGTGTGGCCCATGAAATCAAAAATCCTCTCGGTAGTATTGGTATTCATTTACAATTGATACAAAAATCCTTTAAGAATCAGAACTGCGGGGATTTTGATTATCCCCGGATAGAGAAATTCTTGGATGTTATTGCAGAAGAGGTGGAAAGGCTCAATGGTATTGTTGTTGATTTTCTTTTCGCTGTTCGACCAATGGATACTAGTATGCTTAAAGGGGACTTGAATAAGGTGGTTGTGGATCTGTTGGACTTCCTCCATTTTGAAATGGATCAGTCAGATGTTCAGATGGTCACGAATCTTGATGAAAAGCTTCCCCAGATTGACATGGATGAACGTTTTATTAAACAAGCCATTTTAAACATTGTAAAAAATGCTATTCATGCCATGGAAGGGGGGGGAACTTTGAAGGTTCGCACCTATTCCAAGGAGAATGAAGTTCATTTAGAGATACAGGATACAGGAATTGGTATTCCGAAAGACATAAGGGATAAGATCTTTGAACCCTATTTTACAACAAAAGATTCTGGAAGTGGATTGGGATTAACCTTGGTCTACAAGATCATCAAGGAACATGGTGGCGAGATTCAAGTAGACTCGGATGAAGGGGTAGGGACTAAATTTTGTTTCACCTTTCCTATTCCTCAGAAAGAAAAGCACCTGATTATGTGGGAGGGAGTAGAACCATGACCTTTACTATTATGGTAGTGGATGATGAAAAGAATATTCGACAAGGGTTGGGTAGCGCCCTTGAAATGGATGGATATAATATTGTTCTGGCTGAAAATGGACAAGATGCTCAGGAAAAACTCAAACATGAGCTCATCGATTTGATTATCACCGATTTGAAGATGCCCAAGTTGTCAGGGGAAGAATTATTAAAGTATATCAGTTCCTCCTTTCCTACTATCCCTGTTATTGTTCTTACAGGACATGGTACTGTGGAGAACGCCGTTAATGCCATGCGAGATGGTGCTTATGACTTTTTAACCAAACCGGTGAACCTTGACCATTTGGGTCTATTAGTGAAACGTGCTTTATCTAACAGAGAGCTTATCCGCCAGCACGAGATGCTGAAGGAAGAAGTTGAAAAGATTGAAAAACGTAGACAGTTTAACAAGATGATTGGGAAGTCCTCCCAAATGCAGGCTATTTTTGAATTGATAAACCAGGTGGCCCCTACAAAAGCATCTGTACTTATCACTGGAGAGAGTGGTGTTGGTAAAGAGCTTGTTGCTGAAGCTATCCATAGACAATCTAACCGCACTGAGGGTTCTCTTATAAAAACCCATTGTGCGGCCCTAAGTGAAAGCCTTTTGGAGTCAGAACTATTTGGACATGAGAAGGGCGCTTTCACCGGGGCTGTCGGTCGTAAGAAGGGACGGTTCGAGTTAGCTCATAAGGGGACCATATTCCTTGATGAAATCGGGGAAATCAACCAGAGCGTTCAAATAAAGTTATTGAGAGTTCTTCAGGAGAAGCAATTTGAACGAGTCGGTGGAGAAGATACTTTAGACGTTGATGTTCGCATTGTAGCGGCCACTAATAGAGATTTGATAAAAGAAGTAGAGAAGGGGAATTTCCGGGAAGATTTGTATTACCGTCTTAATATTGTTAACATTCATATTCCCCCATTAAGAGAAAGAAAAGAAGATATTCCTTTATTGTATTCGACTTTCCTTGTTGAAATGGCAGAGGAGAATGGAAAAGTTATACATGGTTTGGATGTCAAAGCCAGAATGGCCCTCAATAATTATTCCTGGCCAGGTAACATTAGAGAATTGCGTAATTGTATTGAAAGTGCGGTTGTTATGTCCAAAGGTCCTGTCATTACTGTTGATGATCTACCTCCCCATATAAGAAATAATGAGGAAGGGCAAATGATCAAACTGACGATTGGTAGTACTATGGCTGAGGCGGAAAAGGAAGTGATTAGAAACACTCTCATCCACTATAAAGGGAATAAAAGCAAAACTGCTGAAATCCTTGGTATTGGTCGAAAAACTCTTCATCGCAAATTACATGAATATAATCTGGAAGAAGAGTTTTCCAAGCATGCTTAGTTAGGGCTTTCTTTTTGAAGTCTTTTATTGGCAAAGTGAATTATAGTAAAAAAGAGAATTCCCACTATCCAAAATCCAAATATTAATAGTATACCGACGTAATGACCAAATTTAGACCAGGAGAGGGTCATTAGTATTCCAACAAAGCTAAATAAGTAAACTATTAATAGGATTTGTTTATTATTAAATCCTAAATCCAGCAACTTGTGGTGCAAGTGAGCTCTATCTGGTTGGTGGATAGGTTGTTTATTTCTTAATCTTCTTATAATAGCAGCAAATGTGTCTAATATGGGGAGAATAAGTAGCGAGCTTGGTACAAACAAGTTTAAAGTCGTGGTTCTTCCCGGTGTGAATAGCAATGGCAGAGTAGCAATTATAAATCCAATGGTTAGAGCCCCAGAGTCTCCCATAAAGATTTTAGCTTTAGGAAAAGGAAGATTAAAAACAAGGAAGGCCAATAAAGAACCTACTAGAGGAAAAGACAATAACTGTACAGATTCTGAATTTGTCATAATGCCTAATAAACCCATTCCCAAAGCTGCCCATAAAGATATTCCTCCTGCCAAACCATCTAATCCATCCATTAAATTAATAGCATTAGAAAGTGCTACTAACCAAAATAATGTTAATATTGGCCCAATGTAACCGAGATTAATAGAAAGTGAGGAAAAGGGAAATTCAATTGTTTGGATACTAAACCCGCCGGAAATAATGAGTATTCCCGCTAGAATCTGTCCTCCCAGTTTATATACGGCTCTTATGGTATGAAAATCATCAATGGTTCCTACAATATTCATTGTTGTTAATCCTGCTATTAGTAATATATAGCTAAGAATATTATTCTTTACCTCTGGGAAGTATAAGATGACTCCAACAACCATAACTAGAAAGAAAGAAACATATATTCCTATTCCCCCTAATCGGGAAATTTGTCCGTCATGAATCTTTCTCTGATCTATATGATCAAACCAGGAATTACGATGAGATAATTTTATTATTACAGGTGTAAATATGAGGTTAAGCAAAAAAGATAACCCTATTAATAAAATAACTTTTAATATCACTCTATAGTCCTTATCTGTATTTCTTCTTCTTTTTAATCAGCTGAAAAGCTTCGTTTATAGCTTGTGTTTTCTCTGTAGCTGTTTTTTGTGAAAAATCACTATCTGTATGTTTATCAGGATGGTTTTTTAATAAAAGCTCCTTATGACGCTGTTTTATTTCTTCAAAAGTTGCCTCAGATTTTAAACCTAATACCATGTATGCTTTTTGTAACAGTATTTCTTCCTGGCTCATGTTTTGGTCTTGTTTTTGTCGATGATCTTGATAATGAGTTGAACTTTTTGTCTGACCTGTTTTTAAGAACTCTTCAAGTTCCTCCCAGGCCTCTTGTTCTTCGTTGTCAAAATAAGATTGAGAATAGTTTGTGTTATCTGATTCATTCTGTAAATAGCTTTTAAATAAAGTACTTAATCGTCTAAATATCGGATCCATTAATAAAGATCTCCTGCATTTTTATCACTGTTTTCAAAATCAAAAGTGAATCTTCCACTTAAGATGTATTCAGGTTTTGAGGCTACACCAACAGTATAGGCCCAATTGATATAAAATTCAGTAGTATTGATGTTTGTAATCATTTGATCCTGACCGAACCCATTTAAGGTTAGAGCAATGGCCCCTTTTGCTACTGACTCAATTAGACTTCCCTTTCTATCTTCCATGGATAGTAAAAACTCATCATTACTCTGTGGGTAAACTCTTAGGAGTTCTACATTAGCAGGAATAAATCCTCTATAGGTAGTGTAAAAGTTTGCTTCCTCTTTCTTTTTTCGAGTTGTTGTTGCAATATGTACATAGCTTTGTTTGTTGTTTAGAGTTAAGTCGGACATATATTGGGTCTCATGTTTATTCTTAACTTTGATATTTGCCAGATCGCTTTGTATAGGTTTATTCAGCTCCTGTTTTTGAGCTGATACCCTCCCTAAATCAAGCAGGTAAGTACCTAATTCTATGTGTGTTATGTCGAGTTTGTTCTTTGGTGTCTGTAAATGAAAAGACTCCTCTCCATAGGATCCCTTTTCGAAAAGATATCTTGCTGCACAAAGATAGGCATCTACATCATTACTGGGATTACCTTTCTTATCAATAAGTGTAACGAAAGGAGTGTGATCCTTATACTCTATCAAAAGTATTCCAAGCGCTCCCATTCCTTTTTTTCTATGACATATGAGTTGGGCTTTTTGAAAGATAATGTTCCTGTCCAGGTTATTTTTCTTTTGATCAATGAGGATATAATCTTTGTGGCTTAAGCGCATTTTGATTATATCTATATTATAGTTAGTTTCCATGGAATAACTCATTATGAAGGACTTTTATGGTGGTCTCCCTATGCTGTTCTGATACGACTAAACTCAAGTTTATATCACTTGATCCTAAAGATACCATGCGTATGGGGGTTTCTGAAAGTAAAGAGAATACCTTAGAAATAAAATTGGAATCCATCCATAATTTTTTGCCCACCAGACAGATTATAGCCTGATCGTTCTCATAGACAGCATTGGCAAATACATTTATCTCATCAATGATTTCATGAAGATGGGTTTTATCTTCAATGGTCATGGACACTGATACTTCACTGGTTGCAATTAAATCAACAGAAGTGGAGTATTTTTCAAATATCTGGAAAATTTTCGCTAGAAAGCCATAGGCATTTAACATTCTGGTAGAGGATATATTAATTAAGGTTATGTTCTTCTTTCCTGTAATTGCCCGTATTCCCTCACCCTGGGCTTGAAAGGAAATCTTTGTTCCCGGAGCTGATGGTTCCCTCGTGTTTTTCACCCATACAGGTATTCGTTTATCTACTGCTGGCTGGATTGTTGAGGGATGAACTACCTTCGCACCAAAATAGGCCATTTCTGCTGCTTCTTCATAGGAAATGGAATCTATGGTCATGGCATTGGGTACTAAGCGGGGATCTGTTGTCATAATACCAGTAACATCAGTCCAGATTTGGACTTCCTCTACATTCAATAAGCTTCCAAATATTGTAGCAGAATAATCAGATCCCCCACGTCCAAGAACAGTAGTGACCCCTTTAGTGGTGGCCCCTATAAAGCCCTGGGTAACATAAATGTGATTAGGATTAGGTCTTATGTTATTTATGACTTTTTGTCCTGTTAAGTTAAAATCAGGTACTGCTGAGTCATATTCTTCATTGGTGACAATAACCTGTCTGGCGTCTATCCATGTATTGGGTATTCCTTTTTCAGTAAGTCTTCCTGATAAAAGCTTTGTCGACAACAGTTCCCCATAGGATAATAATGCCGCATTAGAAGTGGGGCTACATTCCTGTAACAAACATAATCCCTTAATTAATGAAGATAAGGATATAAATAGGGTGTTAAGTTCATCAATAGTATTCTCAAGGTTGGTACTTGTTAAAAAAGCGTTTGCAGTTGTAAAGTGAAGTTCTTTTATTCTATCTAACTCACTCATTGCTTCAGAATATTGACCTTTGCCAGTTAATTCTGATATGGAAACTAAACCATTAGTTACTGTTGCCATGGCTGATGATACAATTAATGGACTTCGATGAAGCTGATCAATGGCGATTTGTAGGGATTTATCCATCCAATCACTGCTTTGTACACTTGTACCGCCAAATTTGAGTACGATCATATTATGAATGAGCTCCTTATAGTCTGTAGAATAGTAGTGATTTTTAATGACGTTAATATTAGGATAAAATATAAATTAGCACAAGATTAAGCTTAACCAATATAGGAGGAATATAGTGGAAGCAGGATTTAAAGTTCGGATAGACAAAGCGGTAGCTTCAATTAGAGCCAAATCGAAGAGTACACCTAAACTGGGAGTTATTCTTGGTAGTGGATTATCTGGCATTGTGGATTCCATAGAAGGAACAGAGATATCATATAAAGATATTGAAGGTTTTCCCGTTAGTACCGTACACGGTCACAAGGGCAGTCTCAAAATTGCTGATAACATTATTGTTTTTGCTGGCCGTTTTCATTTCTATGAGGGGTATAAAATGGATGATGTGGTTATGCCTATTACATTGATGAAAGAACTAGGGGTTGAAAAGGTCTTATTAACCAATGCAGCTGGTGGGGTAAATTATACATTTGAACCTGGTGATTTAGCTTTTATTATCGACCAGGTCAACCTACAAGGGACGAATCCATTGATTGGACCTAACAACGATAGTATGGGGCCTCGATTCCCTGACATGTCTGAACCTTATAACAAAGAAATGCTTGATGAAGCTAGTAGGATAGCTAGAAAAGTGCTTCCCCATAGGACTATGAAATATGGAGTATATGCCGGTTTTACAGGCCCTTCTTATGAAACTCCTGCAGAAATTCGAATGGTCAGAGCTTTTGGGGGAGATCTAGTAGGTATGTCTACTGTTCCTGAATGTATTGTTGCCAACTATCTAGGTATGAAAGTCTGTGGTATTAGTTGTGTAACAAATCTGGCTGCTGGATTGGGACATGCAAAACTAGATCACAAGGAAGTTATCGAAACCAGTAAACTTGTTGAAAAAGATATGATAGGATTAGTTAGCGGTTTAATTGAATATTGGAGCTGATCACTGAATGAGAATAACAAAAAGGATTCGATTGGAAGTACTTGAAAGAATGTCTCTGGACCTTGTCGAATCCAGTGGCCAGGAAGTTCTATGGATAGGTCATATGGATAAAACACAAATGATTGATTCCATCAATGCTGTGGCTATGGGAAATGAGAGTGCTGTGCCAGCACTCTTTCCCTATATGGAGAAGGGGGATTTGATCATTCACAATCATCCTTCAGGTATTCTTCGTCCTTCAGAGGCAGACATTAATGTGGCCTCAAAATTAGGGAATCAGGGCATAGGTTTTGCCATTGTTGATAATGATTTATCTCAAATCTATATTGTAGCTGAACCATTGGCTCAAGAAGAAATATTGCCTATAGATAGGGAGGATATTGAAGCCTTTTTTACAATAGGAGGAGCTTTATCCAAACAAGTAAGTCAATATGAGCCAAGAGAAAGTCAAATAGAATTATCTAAAAGGATAACAGATACTTTTAATAACGATGGTATTTTTGCAGGGGAAGCAGGTACAGGTGTTGGAAAATCCTTTGCTTATTTACTACCCGCTGTGTTATGGGCTCAGAAAAATAAACAACGAATCGTTATTTCTACAGGGACGATCAATTTACAACAACAGTTACTAGATAAAGACATACCTATTCTTCAAAAAATACTGGGGGATATTAAAGTTGTCCTAGTGAAAGGGCGGCGGAATTATTTATGTCCCTATCGATTACAGGAATATTCACAAGAATTAAAAGAAGAATTATTCCAGGAAGAAGATGACACCATAGAATATTTAAAAGAATGGGCCAAGACTACAAAAACAGGCACTATCTCAGACCTTTCTTTTTTGCCTAGTGATGACATCTGGAGTCGTATTAATTCTGACCCTGATACCTGTATCGGGATGAAATGTTCCCAAAGGGAAGGATGTTTTGTCGCGAGAGCAAAGAAAGAAGCCGCCAGTGCACAGATTCTGATTGTGAATCATCATCTTCTTTTTTCTGATCTTTCCTTGAGGGTCAGTGGGGCTGGTTTTGAAAACACTGCTGTCTTACCTCCTTTTGAGAGGATTATTATAGATGAAGCTCATAATATAGAGGGGGCGGCCACAAGTTATTTTTCGGAAAGTTTTACAAGATATACTATTCAGAAGCATATCAATAGAATCTATAGGTTAAAAAGAAATAAATCTTTTGGCCTCCTCATTGACTTACAAAAGAAGAATGCTGATCCAGAGATAGCTAAGCTGATTCTTGATGATAGAATAGGTATTGATGAGATCCTTAATGATTTGGATACTAATTTAGGTAATAATCTTAAGGAGAACCAATTATACTTATCTCCACAAGTGGAAAGGCATGAGCTATTGGGGTTTCTTAACGATCTGAGTGAGTTGAGAAGCCGTATTATGTCGTTTGTTAATCATGGATTACAATTCTTTGAATCCCTGCCTGAGGAAGGACAGGAAGATGCCAAAGCACAAGAGTTTAGGAATCTTTTAAGGCGCCTTGAGTCCGTAGCCTCTCTAGCCGGTCAATTTGGTGAATATCAGGAAAAGCAACAATCTGTGTTCTGGATGGAAAGGAAAATGAATTCCAAATCTGAACCCTTTTACCGTTTTGTCAAAAGCCCTTTAGAGGTCGGATATCTAATGAAAGAAGCTTTGCTAGAACCATTTGATTCTGTTGTTTTTACCTCTGCCACTCTGTCCATTCGTAATAGCTTTACCTATTGGCAATCACGGATAGGTTTACTGGGTTTGCCAGACTCTGCTGTGTGTGAACAATATCCAAGTCCCTTCGATTATAAGAACCGTGTTTTATTAGGCATTCCCACAGATTCTCCTGGACCAGATCAAGAAGAATTTGAATTATATGTATCCCGTTTCTGCCTGAAGAGTTTGCGTATCTCAGAAGGTAGTGGTCTCATCTTATTTACTAGTTATCGTTTACTGATTCAAGTATATGATAGGCTACGTCCCTATTTGGAAGACGAAGGGATTCCCGTTTATCGCCAGGGGGAAGATGATCGAAGCCGTTTGCTTGAGAATTTTAAACGTGAAACTAAAAGTGTACTATTTGCAACTGATTCTTTTTGGGAAGGTGTTGATGTTCCCGGTGAATCATTGAAATTAGTCATTATTACTAAACTTCCCTTTAGAGTTCCTTCTGAGCCCATAACAAAGGCTAGAATCCAGGCCATAGAAGCTAGAGGGGGGAATGCTTTTATGGAACTAAGTTTACCAGAAGCTGTTATGAAGTTTAAACAAGGCTTTGGTCGCCTGATGAGGCAGACAAGTGATTTTGGTTCTGTAATGATCCTGGATAATAGAATTATAACCAAAAAATATGGTCCTCTGTTTTTAGGATCCCTTCCTGAAACTCAACAGCAAATAATCCCTACTAAGCTTTTGATGGATAAGCTTGAAGATTTTCTGTATTCATAAAAAAAGGTTACCCAGTCGGGTAACCTAAATCTTGATCATAACAAAAGGATATTCTTATTCTACAACGGCAATAATATCCTGCATTCTAATTACAAGATACTCATCATTTTCTATTTTAAGGTTTGTGCCGGCATATTTGTCATACATGACTTTTTGTCCAACACTAACTGTGATGAGATCTTTGTCATCACCTACAGCCTCTACGACACCAGTCTGTGTTTTTTCTTGTGCGGTTTGTGGAATATACAAACCTGACGCTGTCTTGGTTTCTGCTTCCTCGATTTTAATTAGAACTCGGTCGCCTAAAGGTTTAACCTTCATTGGATCCTCCATGAGCTTTCGTTGATTTTCAAAAAATCTGTAAGTAATATAAGCAAGATATGATTATTTGGTCAAGGAAAAATGATTCCTTGTCTTGAAGAATGACCTTTAGTAAATTAGTAACATGAAAAGGATAGGATGGTTGTTATATGGACTATAAGCATTATTATAAAGAGGGCAAACGCTCACTCAAAAGTCATAGTCCCAAAGATGCTATAAGAAGTTTTACAAAAGCCATTCATGTTTGTCCCGTGGCTCATAAACAAGAACTATCAAAAATACTTTATTATCTTGGCTTTGCCTTGCAAAAACTAAATCTGTCCGGTTCTGCATTAAAGACCTGGAGAGCTGGCCAGAAGCTAAGGGTTTGTAGATCTTTTGATATTGTTTTAAAAAGATATTTGAACTCATATGGTATGATAAAACAACCCTCTAGTTTGTTAGACGATTGGAAAGCCTTTTTTTCTATACAGTTGGAAAAATACTTGAATACCAAATCTTCCCGTCGTATTGGAACCTTAGCCGAGGGGGATATGATTCAGCAGTTGTTATGGGAACATTTTATGAGCATCCATGATGAAGGATCCCTAATAGGGAAACCTGCTTGTGAGAAGAAAAGAATTTTTATGAATACGAGAATAATCTTTCCGTATATAAACGTTCCTGATGGTGAAAAAGCCAATACTATAAGACATTCTTTTGTTGAAACTAAGAAAAGTAAAGAAATCGTCTGTGATTGTGGGGCTGAATTATCTAGTTCTCTGTGTTGTCGGATCACTCCTGGAGATGATGAGTTGCAATCTGGGGTATATTGACCCTATATTAATAGTAATAATTATCAATGTGTAATAATGATACATTTATACAACAAAATAGTAATTCTGAGTCATTATGTCGAATATGTTTTAAATTATTACACTGTAAGTAAATACAAATTATTTTTATAAAAATTGTAACATTGGCCCCTTTTTTGCATATTACTAGTGTAGTCACAAAGGGAGGACCAACATGACAAGAACAAAGAAATACAATCAAGATGATGAAAACATCCTTTCTGTTTATTTAAAAGAAATAAATAAGATTCCTCTCCTATCACGTGAGGAGGAAGATACTATTGCTAGAGCCGCTGCAGCGGGAGATGAATTGTCAAAAGAAAAGCTAGTAAACGCTAACTTACGATTCGTTGTTAATGTAGCAAAAAAATATCAGAACCAGGGATTACCACTTAGTGATTTAATAAGTGAAGGAAATATAGGCTTAATGAACGCTATTGAAAGATTTGATGTTGATAAGGGATATCACTTCATTTCCTATGCCGTATGGTGGATCAGACAAGCTATTCTGAAAGCAATATGTGAAAAATCACGTGCTATACGTTTACCACTCAACAGAGCAAACGAGTTAGTACAAATTGAAAAGACTAGAAAAGAATTAACAGCTTACAAAGGTGAAGATCCTGAAGTCGCTGAGATAGCCGATTCCTTAGGTATGGATCAAAGTCATGTGAATGATCTTATTAATATATCAAGAGATTTAGTATCCTTGGAAACTCCTGTATATAAGGAAAAAGATTCTTCCAGCCTGGGAGAGTTTATTGAAGATAAGGGCTATCAAGCTCCAGATGAAGTGGTGATGGAGAAATCTCTAAAAGATGATATTAACCAATTATTGACAACCTTGACAGACAAAGAAGCAGAGATCATTGAATACAGATTTGGTCTTAACAATAAAAGACCTATGTCGTTGAAGGAAATAGGTGATCGCTTTAACCTGACCAAGGAAAGAATTAGACAAATTGAAAAGAAGGCCATTACTAGATTGCAACATCCTAGCAGAAGTCAGCATTTAGAGTCCTATATGGTCGGCTAAATTTTACATATAAATAAAAACACTATATGTTTTAACAGCTCTCCATGAGAGCTGTTTTTTTATAAAATAAAGGAGAAGAAATTATGTCATCCATTAAAGAAATAAAACTAAATGAAGAGATACAGATCTTGTTGTCAGGTAAAGCCTTAGAAGCGTATAACTACCTAGTGCAGGATGAAGAAATACAACATCTTCAAAATTATGCTAATACCGTATCCATCGTGAGATTAAAGTATAATGATCATGGTCCTGTTCATATGCGTAAAGTAGCTTTAAATGCCCTCAAAATCATGGATATTTTAAATGAAAAAGGGATAGCCCTTAATCTAGAACAGGAAATGATAGGGACCTTTGAAGATAGTCAAACAGCTGTATTGATTGCTGCTTTTCTTCATGATATAGGGATGTCTATCGGGCGAGCTGGGCATGAACATACGGGAGCCCTATTAGCAATTAATATCATTGATAGGGTATTGTTAGCTACTTATCAGGAAGATTTGGAAAAGAGAGTGATTCTCCGATCCCTCATCATGGAATGTATTATAGGTCATATGGGAACCCATCCCATTCATAGTCTGGAAGCAGGGATAATCCTCATCGCTGATGGTTGTGATATGGAAAAAGGGCGATCACGTATACCTTTAATGATTAATCATGACTCAAGAGTGGGAGACATCCATAAATATTCCGCCTCTGTCATCGATCTTTTAACCATCACTGATGGACTTGATAAACCCATTAAGATCTATGTTCATATGCTAGAGTCTGTGGGTATCTTTCAAGTTGAAGAAGTATTGTTTCCCAAACTTCAAAGCAGTCCCATCAAAAGTATGATTGAAGTCTGGGTTCAAATTCGGGAAGAAGAACCAAAACGTTATCTATAATTTGATTTTTAACTATTCATATCCTAAACTTCTCCTAGAGGATGTGAAATGGTTGAGGGAAAAGTTCTAATCATTGAAGACTCACGATCGATTGCCGGTCTGTTAGAAGAAAAAATGGAGAAAGTTGGTTTGAATACTCATTTCGCCCATGACCATAAGGGGGCCTATGAGTATTTAATGGCTTATCAGTATACCGCTTTTGTTACCAACATGAATTGGCCAGATAAGTATTGGGATTCCTGTCTCGATATGGCTGAAGAACAGAATATTCCTGTTTTGGTTTTTAGCTCTACTTTCACAGAAGATATACATAATAAAATAAGCCAGATGAAAATATATGACCATATTGTCAAACGCACTCCCCAGTCCCTGGACAAACTAGTCGAATCAATTATTACCCTTCATGAGAATAAAGAAATAGGTGTCATCGTCGTAGATGACTCTGTTAGTATCAGAGAGTACACAATAGATCTCTTTAAACGAGCTAACTTTATTCCCTTTTCTGCTAAGGATGGTTTTGAAGGTCTTAAGATATTAAAAGAAAACAAGAATATTAAATTGATCATTGTTGATTATGAAATGCCCGGTATGAACGGTTTTGAGTTCACAGAGAAAGTTCGGGAAAACTTTACAAGGAATGAAATTGCCATCATTGGCTTTACCAGATCCACTACAGAAATAACTACTGCCGGATTCTTAAAACATGGAGCTAATGACTTCCTCTACAAACCATTTAGCCCTGATGAATTTTTTGCAAGAGTCAAAACCAATCTTGAAATGATAAAGGCGTATGGTCAATTACAACATATTAGTAAGTTTAAGGATAAGATCCTTGGTATTGTGGCTCATGATCTTAGAAATCCTATTGCCAGTATATCTGGCTGTATGGAAATAATAAAAATGGACACGAGCATAGACGCTACCAATAAAGAATTAATAGGGTATATTGATCAAGCCTGTCAAAGTATGACGACCTTAGTTAATGATCTTCTTGATGTGTCTATGATTGAATCTGGTCAATTGGATATTAAGATATCTGAGTTTAATTTATATGAGCTACTAGAAGAACGTGTTAGTTTCTTTAATATGAAGGCAAAAAAGAAGGAAATTCTTCTTAAGCTTGTAGGTGTCGATATTGTTGTAAAGTTAGACAGGCAACGAATAGTTCAAGTAATAGATAATCTTCTCAGTAATGCCCTTAAGTATACAACCAGGGGAGGAGAGGTTACTGTTAGTTTAGAGCGATCTGAATCTATCAAAGTATCTATTAGTGATAGTGGTCCGGGACTATCTGATGAGGACATGAAAAAACTTTTCGGGGAATTCCAAAGATTATCAGCAAAACCTACAGGGGGAGAAAGTTCTTTTGGATTAGGACTTGCCATTGTTAAAAAGATAGTTTCAGCACATGATGGCAGGATAGGGGCGTATAACAATGATGACAAAGGGGCTACGTTTTATGTTGAGTTTCCTGAGCCCCTTCTGTAATTAAGGCCATATTCTGGTTTGTTTTCCTGAGTTTATTAACGACATCCAAGCTTAAAGTATTATTTATTTTATTATAAAGAGATGGATTTAATTGCTTAAGGGCGTTAATGTTATTCTGATCCCAATAGACATACCTTAATTCAGTCTTAGCAATAACATCAGCAGAAGCAGGATTCCCTGATAGAAAACTCATCTCGGCGACAAAATTACCACGTCCGAGTTTGGCCACTATACGGTGGTTATTCTTAACAGAAGCTTCCCCCTCAATAACCAGAAGAAGCTTTTGCTGATGATCCCCCTGTTTGATGAGTTGAGTATTTTTCTTTTCTATCTCCAGACTTCCCATTTGCCAAAAATACAGAAATTCTCTCTTGTTAAGAGAATCAAATACTGATTCATAGATATCCTGCACATCTTCAGGGATAGAAACAGGTTTGTTTTGTATGATTATAATGATGATTTGTACACTATTGATGATAATAAAAATGGAGTTCCAGAATAGTAGAATCATATTATCTGTCATGAGGGCAACGATTATAAAAATGCTCTGAGCTGTCACCAAGATAACACGAAGTGTAAATATGGTTCTTATGGTCAGAGCTACCAACATAAGTATATAGGCAATGTTAATAATATACTCTGGCCTAAACAATCTACTGTATTCCTTATCTGCTTATATAATTACATTCCACAACATTTTTTGTATTTCTTTCCACTACCACAGGGACAGGGATCATTTCTTCCTACCTTTACTCCTGTTCTTATTACAGTTGTAGGCTTTACTTCCCCTTCTTTAAAGTACCATTTTCCTTCTTTCTTAATAAAACGGCTTGTCTCATGGTGGTCATGTTTGATTCCTTGCTGTTCATAGGAAGCGATGAACTCAACAACCCCTTCTTTATCATTAATAGAACCTTTTTGAACATTGACAATTTGCAAACCCAGCCAGGTAGATTCTTCAGCCCACTTTCGCGTTTCTTCTACACTCAGTTGATCCCGTTCATCTAAACCATGGGTATCTTCAATAAAGTCAATATTGTGTTTGACATAAGCTGTATAGCGAGCACGCATTAATGTCTCTGCCGTAGGAGGTAACATCTCACCAGTTAAATAGGGTGAACAGCATTTACTATAGTCTTTACCACTTCCACAGGGGCATTTGTCCATTAAAAATCTCCTTAGCTATCATATATTCGGTCTGGTGATATTTCTTTGACAAACACATTAGGGTATCTACCTGAAGCTTCTTCTCCCTCCCAATCGGGAAATCTGATTTCAAGATAGACACTGAGTGTGTCTTTCATATCGTCAAGATAATCACATAAGGAGAAGCGAAAGTAAAGAGGGTAGTCACTAAGAATTTTACGACGTTCAATATCTACGATCTCTAATTCAGGATCGATGATCTCCCGTATTCGATTTCTTAATCCCCCATAATAAGCCATATCCACATCTAAGAGTTGAAGTTTTCCTTCGTCATCTTTGTAGTAAAGTTCATAGATCCCTGACATAGCAGGAACTTGGGCATTAATCTTGTATTTATCAGCTTCCTCAAGTGCAGTCCAATGTAGTTCATAGTAGGCATCCGACTTCTGGATAAACTTACTAATGATGTATTTATTGTTCATTATTACTGGTTATTTCCTGTACTATTGACACTTCTGAATGAAAAGATTTGATCAGATCTATTATAATAATGACTTTATCATCCAATCTGCCAATACCTTTTATAAAAGTATCACTCATTCTAAATCCGAAGTTTTTTGATCCTTCTATATTACTAGGTAATATTTCGATAACTTCATTTACACTATCTACCAATATACCCAGTACAGTATAGGCATCATTCATATAAAGTTCTACCACAATAATACTAGTATCCAAAGTTGTCTCATGAGGAGGGAATCCAAAGTGGATTCGAAAATCTACAACAGGAACTACAGAGTCTCTTACATTAATTATACCTGTGAGGAAGTCTGGCATACGGGGTATTTTACGAATTGCTTGATGGCCTAGTACTTCACGTACCTGGCTTACAGGAAAGGCATACACTTCTTCATCTAAATGAAAGGTTAAATACTGATTAATGGCTGTTTCTATTTCACTCATACTATTTATCTTTATTTATGACTGCTATTAAATCAAGATTCATTTCTGTAAAAAAGTATTGGAATACTCTAAAAAGAAGTGAGCTGCCTCCATCTCCGGAGCAAGTTTTATGATACCCTGTCTGACAAAAGAGGGAATATCACCTTTGAATAACTTCTCCACAAGAAGGTAGTAAAAGTAATTAGGTTCTTTGAATTCCATAGATGTAAAAGTCTTAATAGTCTTCTTTGTGTATTTGGTAGTGAGTTTTTTCAACTCTTTAGGATCTAATCCTTTAAGCCAGCTATCAACAGAGTCATTAAGTTTTTTACGCTCGTTTATTAAGGCTTCTTCGAGATCAGCATAGGAATATAAATGAACTCTCTCTAAACCAAAAGCATTGGCACATTGGTCAAGAATAAGATAATAGAACTGCTTGGTTCGATTTAAAGTCGATGGCAATAGGCGTCTAAGACCATCCAGAGATGGTGTTCCTTCTTTATTTCCATATAATTTTAGATGATTAGCCACTAAATCCTGTCCGGAAGGAGTTCTTATATTTTTAATAAATTCCTTTTCTGCATCCTTATTGGGGCTAATGAAATAGTTATGACCCTGAATTTTGTTGAATGCCTTAAGAGTATCTAAATAACCTAACTCTCCAAAGCGCTTCATACTATCCTTATTGAAGTCAAAAGTCCCCTGGAAGTTCATACTGTTCTTAATATAAACGGTCTGAGAGCCTTGTATATTAGGACGTCTATTGACACCAATACCTGATATATCAAGGATAATAATCTTCTTATATCCTCTTTTCCTTGCTAGGGCATAGGGAATATTATCGAATATACCACCATCAATAAAACTCTTGCCCTGTATTTGAGGTCTATCAAAACCAGGGAAGGCAGAACTAGCCAAAATGTAGTCAATAAGTGTTCCCTTTTCCATTTCATCAAGGAAAATCTCTTGAGGTTTTAACTCTGATATGTTGACTGTTACTACACCAAAATCATGACCAATCTTACGGACCTTTTCCTCATCTATGTATTTTGTAAGGAGCTCACGCAAAGGGCTTGTGTCTACCCCTTTGCGTTTCATGATGTGTTGTGTGAAGTTATGAAAGGATTCTAATTTATGGGAGTCAATCTTTAGGTTCCCGTTCACTACAAGATCACTAGGGATTTGCATGATATTCTCTATCGTTAAGGTTCGGCCCACTAAGTCGATTTCATCATGTAGGTCCTGAGCTAAAAAAGCGGCTACAATAGCCCCAATAGAGTTCCCAATAAAAGCATGACAGGGAATCTTTAATTCCCGAAGAGCTTTCCAGGCGCCGACATGATAAATTCCTTTAGCCCCCCCTCCTGAGAGGACAAGGCAGTAAGGTTCTTCTTTGTGGCCAAATAATTCCATCAGATTTCTCCTATGATCAGATTTTTAAGGGATCTAAACTCCTGTGTTTCCTTCCAAGGAAATTGACTTTCTCTTAAATCATAACCGAAAGCTGTTTTAGATAATAGAATAATCGGAGGAGCCTGTATTCTTTTGAATATACTGGTTCTCATAGTTCGCACAAACCAGGTTAGGTCGTTTACAAATATATTTGGATTGCCCAATTTATACATTTCATAAAATTTCGGATTCATCTGAAGATGTTTACAAAAACTGTCTTTCCCCTCTTGATACCAGGTCATAATCAATTCTGGCGAGGCTTTTTTATAGTCCATTAATTTTTCAATCAACAAATCATGATAGCCAAACTTGATGGGATCTCTCTGATCCTCTTTAAGTTCCGCAGAAGGGGGAATGACAAAATCATAGTTATCATCAGGAAGTAGGGACGTCGGAATAATGATGCCATCTCTATTGATGTAATGGCACATCTCAAAAACCTCTTCTTTCGTTAAGTCCCCAATAGGAGCTATTGCTCCATTTACATCTCCATACAAGGTGGCATAACCTAGGGCCATTTCCAGTTTATTCCCATTGTTGGTCATCAGTCCATTATGAATGGCTGCCAAATTTGAGAGCAGGGAGGTTCCCCTGATTTTTGCTTGTATGTTTTCCTCTACTAGTGGTGTTAATTCTGTGGTATTTGTTAAAAGCAACTGGCGATTGACTTCCACCATAGCTTCAATGGGAATGGTATCACAACTGATTCCCAAATGACTGGCTAGTTCTGCTGCGGCTGACTTTGTCTTATTTGAATTGTAGCGACTTGGTAAATTATAACCTTTGATACGTTCAGAGCCTAAAGCATGTACCATCAGAGCAGCCACTAAGGAACTATCAGCACCACCGGATAAACCAATAACAAAATTGGGATTCCATGTCCCTAGTAATTCATCTAATCCCTGGATTCCTCTGATAATTGCTTTGTACTTTTGTTCAATCTTAGTAGGAGTTGGACTCTGTTTATATTCAAGAGGGGCTTCACTATCTATATAAATGATTCCCTCTTGGTATGCTTCCAATAAATATTGATCTTGTTTCTTTCCATTCAGATAAAAAGAAGAGTCTCCATCAAAGGTAATAATGTTCTTACCATTGTTCTGTACGCCCACATTGTTCACGTAGAAGAAGGGGGCTAATTTACCTACTTTCTTTTCAAGGATTTGTATTTGTTTATCTCGAGAACTGTTTTTTCCATAAGTCCAGGGGCTAGCACTAATATTTACAATAAAGTCAGCCCCTGCTTCTAACAGTTCGATAACAGGATCGGTGTCATAATCATTTGACCACATGTCTTCACATATGACAACTCCCCCTTTCTGACCTTTTATATCAAATAGAGTTCGCTCACCTTCAGGGCGGGGAGTAAAGTATCTTTTATCATCAAAAATTCGGTAATTTGGTAATAAGGTTTTAGCTTCCCATTGTCTATGACCGTTGTGTACAATATGGGCCGCATTGTATTTGACCGGTCTACCATCAAAACCTCTCTTATTCCAATCTACTGCAATATTTCCATAGATAATGGTGATATTAGAAGAAGCTTTTTCCATGATCTCATTAGCTTTTTCCAGTTTCAGTAACCAGCGATCTTCTAGCCAGCTATCTCCCACAAAGTAGCCACCAATACACATTTCAGGAAAAGCAATGATGTCTGCATTGTTTTCTTTGGCTTCTTCGATCATATTAAGCATATTTTGAATATTGAGCTCTGGGTCTCCGGCCTTTACATCCAGCTGAGCTAAAGCGACTTTCATAAAACCCTCCCTATAATGGGGAGGGTATCATGGGTATTGAGTAATAACAAGACAGACTAAATGCCTTCTTTTTTGATAAGAGCATACTTAACAAGGGAATAAACGATGCCTACAAGCATTAGTAGATACAATGACATTCTGACCATTGAATCATTTATATTGTCATAATTCCTTATGGGATCGACCTTGATCCATTGGATAGGATCATTTTCTTTATCTATGGATACAACCATAGTAGAATCAAGATTATCTAAGGAAGGGTAGGTTTTCAACTTTTCTACAAAATTATTGACCTTATTGATTCCAGGAAGGGTATCGTATTTTTGAATTGTATCAGAAGAATCAAAGGAATAAGAGGACTTATAAAACAAAGATAAATCACTTGAATCCAGATTAAATCTTAAGGGTGTTTGAGTTGTGTTACGAATGAAGAAAATCTGATTATCCTCTAAATATTGATTATAGATAGCGTTCACTTCTTTGTCTATTAAGTCGCTTTGCTCTTCGAGAAAGTCCCTGCGTAGATAAGTTATTTCATCAACCATATCTCCCACTGTTGTTTGAACATCTGAGTAACTATGGTGTTCAAAGTATTTCTTAAGATAACCGGTTTCAGGAAACACTAATATATCATCGGCTGTAGCATCATCATCCAAAGTATTTAATACTTGTACAACATCTCTAATGATCTGGAATTTCTCACTAGTCTCATAGTAAGGAAGATAGTCCTCTATACTGTTCTCAGTATTTTCTTTGTAATGGGTAAGAAGAAAAGAATAATAATCACTTGCATCAGTTATGGTTAACAAATAAAGATTTAAGAAGTCAGATGTTTCTTGAAGTTCTTCTATTCTTCTTAATTCCTCTTTAATCACATTGAAATCAGGATAGGTTCTTACTTTATTTTCATCCATAACAGGATACCCATAATTGAAATTGACAAGTGTAGCTACATTAGGAAGTGTTTTCAAAGAAGAGATTTCAATCATTTGTCCCTTTTGAATATCATAGTTTTGCAACTCTTCTACGGTTTCAAACTTGCTTTGTAGTGATCTCGTTCTTTGGTAATTGTTAATTTGTTCTACTTGAAAGGGGACATTGGTAAAGGGAATACTCAATAATAACATAACAGTTGCTAATATTGAAAACAGTAGATACTTATTTTTGTCATTACTTTTGAGAAGTTTTTCATTTCTTGTGATTCGTTGGATTTGATCTATAGTCACTACTTTTAGTTGTTCCTTAGACACATCCATTGGAAAGCCTTCTACTTCGATGATTTGATCTTTTTGAAGATGTTCTTTCCAGGGCTTGGGCAGTTCGAGTAAGAATCGATTGATACTATAAGAGTTGTCTTGAATATTAAGAGGTCCTCGTACTCTGATTAATTTCTGGGAGTATTTCTTATGATTGAATAATTTATAGGCCGCAGGAATTATGAGAAGGGCAAATAAAATTAATCCTATTGCAAAAAGACCCATAGCCATCTGAATGTTTGGAACTAGAAGAGAAGCAAATAGAAAAGCAATGCTTAACATATTACCTAATACCCGATAATCTGAGTTAAGCCATTTGATTTCTTCCTCTGAAGGTTCCCGAGTCTGACCAACTTCAATATCTGATGCTGTTGATTGCTCACGATAGGTGGAGTCTGTAGAATTGAGTGCCTGTTGAAGTAACTCTTCTTTTACAACATTAAAGGATTCATTTAAGGAAATGATAAGGGCTCCCTTTTTATTACCTAATTCGATAATTTCTGCATGATTATCTATTCCTACCATTTTCTCTATGTTCTTCAATTTTTGAACATGAACACCACCAATAGTGTGTATTTCATCAGATTTTTGGTGATTAACACTTAAACTGGTAGAATAGTATTCCCCCTGAATAGCATAGACTGGTACACCAGCTTGTATGCTTACCTGATATATTTTATTTACAGCCTCCGCTTCTTCCTGGGATAGGCTTCTAAGAGGTTGAATATTTTTAATAACTTCCTTTGAGACTTTCTTACTTTTACTTTTTGCACTATAGAAAGAAATCATACTAATCAATGATACAACAAGCACTATGATGTACAGAATTAGTTGAATTGCTGCCACTTTTATTCTCCTTATTTATATTAGTGCTGACAATATAGCACCAAATAGACTTGTGAACTGTACTAAAATTATTTTATCCTTCCACCCTCTTTAATGAGCAAAACAATATTCTTAAGAGCAAAAAAAAGAGCTGTTACAAATTAGAATTGTAACAGCCTTGTTTGTGAGGTTAACTTTAGTTCTTAAAAGAATGGACCGGTGCGGGGATTCTTCCCCCTCGTTTAATAAAGTCATGACAGCTAAAACGATTCACATCCATAACAGGTGCACCACCTAATAATCCGCCATATTCGGCCCAATCTCCCGGTTTAGCTCCCGGTACGGGAAGAAGACGTACTGCTGTGGTCTTGTTATTGATCACACCTATGGCTGCTTCATCAGCAATAATCCCGGATAAGGTTTCTGCTGTGACATCACCTGGAATGGCAATCATATCCAAGCCAACAGAACAGACACAGGTCATAGCTTCCAACTTTTCAAGGGTAAGTGCCCCTTTTTGAACGGCTTGTACCATTCCTTCGTCTTCTGTGACAGGAATGAAGGCTCCTGATAAGCCGCCCACTTGACTGGAAGCCATTAGACCTCCTTTTTTGACAGCATCATTAAGCATGGCCAAAGCCGCTGTTGTTCCCGGTGCTCCCGTATGCTCTAATCCCATTTCTTCTAAAATACGAGCTACAGAATCTCCTACCGCTGGAGTAGGAGCCAGACTTAAATCCAAAATCCCCGGACTAACTTGTAATTTTCGTGCTGCTTCATTAGCTACCAATTGTCCTAATCTGGTGATTTTGAAGGCTATCTTTTTAATTTCCTCTGCCAGGTCCTGTAAGGGAGCTCCTTTCATTTTTTCAATGGCATTTTTGACAACACCAGGTCCAGATACTCCAACATGAATAACCGTGTCGGGTTCGCCCACTCCATGGAAGGCACCCGCCATAAAAGGATTGTCTTCCACTGCGTTGGCAAATACCACAAGTTTGGCACAGCCTAAGGCCTGAGTATCTGCTGTTCTAGCCGCTAATTCCTTTATGATTCGTCCCATAGTGGCAACACCATCCATATTGATACCTGCTTTGGAAGAACCAATATTAACAGAGCCGCATAATTTGTCCGTTGAACCAAGGGCTTCAGGAATACTGTTAAGAAAGATAGTCTCCCCTGGGGTTTGTCCCTTGGGAATGAGGGCTGAATAACCTCCCAGAAAATCTACGCCCACTTCTTTGGCTGCTCTATCGAGAGCATGGGCGACTTCTATACGTTCACTTAAACTAAAGGGTTCAGTTATAAGACTGATAGGAGTTACTGATATACGCTTATTAATGATGGGAATACCCAACTCTCTTTCAATCTCTCTTCCAGTAGACAATAGGCGTTTTGCCCGGCCTACAATCTTTTCATAGACCTTTTCAGCTGTTGATGCTCCTGTTTGCCCTACACAATCAATCAGACTAATACCCATGGTAATGGTTCTGATATCAAGCTTATCAACGGTGAACATGTTAAGTGTTTCTTGTATTTCAAAGGGTGTATACATCAAAAATTCCTTATAATTCTTTTAGATACGGTGCATCGCTTTTAGCACTTCTTCTGACATAATTGTGATCTTGACTTGAAGCTCTTCTTCAAGCTTTGTCAGTGCTTCATCCAGTACATCCCTAGTGATGGACATAGTGTCTAAGTCTACATTCATCATCATAGTAAAAAAACCATCAAGAATGGTTTGATTGATATTAAGGATGTTGATGCTATTTTCGGATAAGAAAGTACTCACCCCTGCAATAATACCAACTCTATCCATGCCAACAACGGCAATCATTGCTCTCATCTTCAGCTACCTCCTAGCTTCATCTTAGTTAAACACAAGAAAGGTATTGTGAAAAGGCCGATTTTCCCATTAGAATGAAGGAAAAGGAGCTACATTTTGCACTTACCCCGGGGAAGGACTCTCCCTATTCACGATAAAACAATTATCATGGGAATCATTAACTGTACGCCTGATTCTTTTTTTAGTGGAAGTAGACAGGTGACTATTGAAGCAGCCCTTGGTACGGCAATGGAGATGATTGCTGATGGGGCTGATGTATTGGACCTTGGAGGGGAATCTTCCCGTCCCGGTGCTGAGTATGTAGAGGCTCAGGAAGAGATGGACCGCCTTGTCCCTGTGATTGAAGAGATTCGTAAACACACGGATATTCCCCTATCTGTTGATACACGTAAAGCTAGTGTTGCGGAAGCCTGTTTTGAAGCTGGTGCTGATATTCTTAATGACATTAGTGCTCTGGAAGATGACGAAGCCTTGATTCCTTTATTAAACAAAGGGGATTGGCCTGTCATTCTTATGCATAAAAGGGGTGTTCCCAAGGATATGCAAAAGGCTCCCACTTATGTTGATCCTGTTGGGGATATTATCATATACCTACAAAGTAGAGTGGAATATGCAATCAGCCATAATATTACCAAAGATAGAATTATTCTGGATCCGGGAATCGGGTTTGGCAAAAGATTACAGGATAACCTCAGTATATTGAAATCCATTAATAGATTCCATGAACTAGGATTGCCTTTACTGATAGGAGCCTCCCGTAAGTCCTTTATTGGTACAATATTGGAAAACGAACCGGAGGATCGTCTGTATGGTTCTCTAGGGGCTCATGCCTGGTCCGTAGCCCAAGGAGCACAAATTGTTCGTGTTCATGATGTGAAAGCTACTTCGGAAATGATAAGGATTATTGATGAAATAAAAGGAGTGGAAACTCCTAAGTGATAGATCTACTGAATACCTTCCTGTTTAGAGAGATTATTCGGCCTATTCTTGATATTGCTCTCTTAAGCTTTTTGTTGTACCGCGGTTATCGGCTATTAGTACAAACGAGAGCTATTCAGCTTATTAAAGGCTTGGTCCTCGTTCTTCTACTCTATGGTTTTGCTAATGTCTTTAAATTGGAAACTGTAAGCTGGTTACTGGAGATTATCGCACCGGGTGTGGTCATTGCCGCAGCTATTGTTTTCCAACCGGAACTGAGGAAAATCTTTACTCAGTTGGGACAGGGAGATTGGTTTAAGTTTCAGAACAGACCTAAACAATCCCAGTTAGAATCCATCTTGACTGCTGCAGAAATGTTATCAGGTGTCCGTAGGGGAGCTTTGATTACTTTTGTCCGGAAGGTGGGTCTTAAAAACATCATCGACAGGGGGACTCCCTTAAATGCGGATATAACTTCCAGTTTACTTATGACTATCTTCCAGTTTGATACAGCCCTTCACGACGGAGCTGTTATCATTCAAGGCAAGAAGATTCTCTCCGGGGGGTGCTTTTTCCCTTTGAGTGAGCAATCAGATGTTCGTAAAAGTTTTGGAACCAGACATAGGGCGGCTCTGGGCTTAGCTGAAGAATCTGATGCTGTTATTTTGGTCGTGTCTGAAGAATCTGGTGCTATTTCCTTAGCTTATGATTCGAATCTATACTATGATTTATCTATTGATGAAATCCGAACCCGGCTCAAGGAATTGTTAAACTTCCGTTTGACGGCTGAGGAGGCGGATGTTGAATAAACTTCTTAACAATTGGCCTGCCAAAGTACTATGCTTTGTTGGTGCGGTAGTCTTATTTTTCTTTCATAAGATAGATAACCTGGAAGAGACATACTTTAGTGTTCCTTTGGAAGTAATATTACCAGAAGGTTTTATTCCCGCTTCTGAGTATTCCCATCGTGTGAAAATAAACCTCAAAGGACAGGGGGATACGGTCTATTCTATCCTGGAAGAAGATATTAGAGCTTATGTAGATCTATCCAATCGGACTCAAGACGGTCGTTATAAAGCATCCGTTGAGATAGAGAAAAAGGGTACTGCTTTAGGAGTGGATCCGTTAGAGGTACGAGTGGAACCCTCTCAGATCACATTAAAATTAGAAAAAGAGTATAGGAAAAGTATAGAAGTTTTTCCTTCTATCAGTGGCTATCCTGCTCAGGGTTTTAAGCTGGATCATTATTATATGTCCCCTTCCTCTGTTGATGTAGTAGGGCCTATGAGTATGGTTAATTCTCTCAGAGCCATCACAACGGAAGAAGTTGATATCTCAGGTCGGGAGGAGGACTTCACCCAACGTGTCCGTTTGGTCAAAGATAATGACTTCCTGGAATATCCTGGAGGAAATGTTGTAGAGTTTCAGGGAATCATTAAACAAGCAAGTATCCTTAAAACTGTAGATAATCTGCAAATAGGGCTGAACGACTTAGCTGCTGATCTGCAAGTGGTAGGTTCCTTACCTGAGGGAAGAGTTCAGGTTAAAGGTTTGCAACGTGAGCTAGAATCTTATAAAAGCTATGAGTATGGACTGACTATTGATTGTTCAGATATAACAGAACCGGGAACTTATACGAAAAAGATTGAAACTTATATTCCAGAAGGACTCCTTCTGTTAGAGTATTCCCCTAAGGTAATGACACTCGAAATAAAATCCAAGGAGACACCATGATATTAGGAGTGGGCATTGATGTTGTTCATATTAGCCGTTTGACGAGATGGCGGAATACCAAAGGTTTGATGGAACGCTTTTTCCATGAAGAAGAGCTGGAGGCTGCCATTAAAAGAGGGTCTGGTATGGAAACCTCCCTGGCTGCCCGTTTTGCGGCTAAAGAAGCCTTTGGTAAAGCTCTAGGTACAGGTTTAAATGGTATTACCTTAAAAGATATAAAAGTTAAGAATAACCATAATGGAAAACCGGAAATTCACTTATATGGTACAGCCCTGCGGGCCTATGAGAAGACAGGAGGCAATGCTCTTCATTTAAGTCTGACACATGAAAAGGATAACGCTGTAGCCATTGTCATTATAGAGGAATAATTTGGCTGGAAAAAACAAACTAACCTTTTTAGGTAAGAATAAAATAAAGTGTCCTGTGTGTTTGGAACACTTTCAAAAGGAAGAGCTTTTGACTGGGGGAGGGCGTATGATTGCCGGCCCTTTAACAGATGAGCTTCGTAGAGAATATGAGCCAAGTAAAAAGTATGGAGAGGTCTTTCCTCTCGTTTATTCTGTAATGGTTTGTCCACATTGTTTCTATGCTGCCTATCCTCAGGACTTTCCTAACGTCCCTGAAAGTAGTTTGGATAATATAAAGAATGATCATATTTTACGGGCCAATACGATGAAGAAATTGATCCCTGACTTGAACTTTGAAAACAATCGACGTTTGCAAGAAGGGGTCGCCAGTTATCATTTGGCTTCCATGTGCTATGAGTTACTCCCGAAAGATTTTAGTCCTACCTTTAAAATGGCCATGTCTGTTTTGAGAGCTGCCTGGTTAAGCACGAATCTTCATAAAAAATATCCAGGAGAAAACTGGGATTATATGAGAGAGATTTACTATCATAAAGCTAACTTCCTTTATTCCCTGGTATTAGAGAAAGAGGTCTCAGGAGCAGAATCTTTAGGTGGGGTAACTAATTTTGGTCCCTGTTCAGATAAGAATTTTGGTTATGATGGGGTTCTTTACTTATCTGGGCTACTGGAATACAAGTTTGGTGGACAAGGGGATAGGCAGAGACGTTTGGCCAGTCTTCAATCTGCCAGACAATCTATTAGTCGGATTGTCGGTTTAGGTAAGTCCAGTAAGTCAAAGCCTTCGGATATTCTGGAAATGGCCAGGGATCTTCACAAGTCCATTGGTAGTCTTCTTAAGGAATTAGAAGATGGCGAATAATATTCGCCTGGATATTGCCTACGACGGGACAGATTATCAAGGTTGGCAAGTTCAAGCAAAAGGCGGCAGAACTGTACAGGGGGAGCTTGAAAAGGCTCTTGAAAAGATTCATAAGCATCCCATTAAGTTGATTGGCTCCGGTCGAACAGATTCGGGAGTTCATGCTTCTCATCAGGTTGCCAATTTTCAGACAGACCTTGTAAACATGGAGCCATCACGATTCATGTTAGCTCTAAACTCCCTGCTTCCCAGAGATATTCGCATTAAATCATCCTCATTGACTCATCCAGATTTCCATAGTCGGTACGATGCTGTGAAAAGGATCTATTACTATTATATAAAAAGCTCCTGGTCCTCAAGTCCCTTTGATGATCGTTATTGTTATACCGTAAGGGATGAATTGGATATCCATCTTCTAAATAAGATGTGTCGTCATTTAGTGGGATTTCATGATTATACAACCTTTACAAACCCAAAGGATATGAGTAAAACAAGAACACGCCACATCTATTCTGCTGTGTTTTTTCCTGAAGGATCGTATACAGTTTTCAAAATAGCAGGGAATGCCTTCTTGTGGCGAATGGTCAGAAGTATTGTAGGAACTCTATTGGAATGTTATCGTCAGGGGGGTGAACAAAGCTTTGTTGATAGATTCCATGCGAAGGATAGATCCGCTACAGGAGTGACCGCTCCCGCAAGAGGATTGTTTTTACATAAGGTGTATTACAAGGAGGATGAGTATTTCCCACTCTGAAGAAATCTGGAACAATATTAATCTACTCGAGGATTTGCTATATAATGGCGGTTTTAAAAGAAACCATGGTGAATTTATTCCCGATAATGAAATTTATGTTCCTGCTGTACAAGAAGAATATAAAGAAGAGATCTCTAGTGAAGCCAATGTTGAACTTAATATACCTTCCTATGGAGTGACTCAACCTACTGTTCTCATCACTGTAGACTCAGGTTTGAATACAGATGGGTTGTATGAGGGGGATATACGTTCCTTTATGGGTAAATGGTTTGATGGAATACAATTAGACTGGCAGGCTGTTTGCTCTTATATTCAGATACCTGTTAATTATCCCACAGATCCAGAATCTCGAAAAGTTGTTATTACAGAGATAAAGAAGTACAATCCTAAAGCTATATTGTGTTTTGGACAGAATCCAGCTTCCTACTTATTAGGGACAAAGGTGTCTCTTGAAGTGTTACGTGGGCAAGTGTATCGAGTCGAGAATTATCCTCTCCTTCCTACCTATGCGCCTCCTCTAGTCTATAAGGATCCCCAATTAAAGCGACCTGTATGGGAAGATCTAAAAAGATTAAGAGGACTCATTGATTATGCCTAATTACATTAGGGTCATTTTTAATACTCCCTTACATAATGAGTTTACCTATCTTCCTCCTGATAAGGATGAAGGTATCACTGTCGGAATGAGGATTGAAGCTCCCTTTGGTAAGCTAAAAAAGATTGGCATTATCATTGGTGTTGATCAGGAATTCCACGGGGAGTATGAATTAAAGCAAATTATTAGACTCATTGATAAGCAACCCTTATTAACGGAAGATCTTATTAGTTTGGGTCAATGGGTATCCTCTTTTTATTATTGTTCCCTGGGAGAAGCCTTATTTATGATGCTTCCTTCGGGTAAAAGAGAAAAAAGTCTACCTGCTTTGTTTGAGGAAGAAATCGCTCCTCCCAAAGTCATCCACTTAAGTGAGGAACAGCAACAAGCTTTGGATGCCATCATTACTGGTGATAAGGACTGGCTTTACCTCTATGGTATCACTGGTTCCGGGAAGACAGAGGTCTTTCTCAGGGCGGCAGAGTACATGATCGGACATGATAAAGGCGTTATTTATCTTGTTCCTGAAATAGCCCTGTCACAACAGTTATCTGAACACCTAAGACAGCGCTTTAAGGGGCAATTAGCTATCCTTCATAGTCGTCTTACACCCAGTCAGAAGCTAACCGAATGGAATCGTATCCTCAGTGGGGAAGCTAAGATTGTTGTAGGGGCACGGTCTGCTATCTTTGCTCCCATGCCTCAATTGGGATTGATCATCATTGATGAAGAACACGAAGGTTCTTATAAAGCGGGTTCAACGCCCAGGTATCATGCAAGGCAAGTCGCTTTTTTACGTTCCAAGAATCATAATGCTAAGCTTGTTATGGGCTCGGCAACCCCCTCTGTAGAAGCGTATAAATTGATGCAGGATAAGAGGATAGAGCGACTTAATTTAACAAAACGTTTGGCTGGCGGTCATATGCCTGAGCTGAATGTGGTAGATCTTCGATTGTCTAAAGACCTTATCACAAAGGATTTATATTCTGCTATCGATAATGCCCTGAAGGAAGGGCGTCAGGCTTTGCTATTCTTGAATCGCCGTGGTTTTACCTATACCTTTCATTGTAATAGTTGTGGTGAGGAAATCACTTGCAAGCATTGCTCTGTTCCTTTAACTTATCACAAAAGTAAAAAGGCCTTAGTCTGCCATTACTGTGGTTATCAGGAGCCCATTAGAAATGTCTGTCCCTCCTGTGGAAGCCTGGATATAGGCTATCATGGTTTTGGAACGGAGCATGTGGAGGAAGAAGTACAAAAACTATTCCCCAATCATATCGTTGAACGTTTAGATACAGATTCGGTTCAAAAGAAGGGTGTTCTTGAGAAGGCCATCAAAGATTTTCAGGAAGGCCGGATACATATTCTCATTGGAACACAGATGGTGGCCAAAGGTTTAAACTTTCCCGGAGTACAGGTGGTGGGAATCCTCATGGCTGATTCGGGATTGGGATTACCGGATTTTCGTGCTAGTGAGAGAACCTTTAGCCTTTTAACACAAGTTGCCGGCCGGGCAGGGCGCTTCACTCCAGATGGCAAAGTATATATCCAGACCTTACGTCCTGATGCGCCTTCTATACGGTTATCTTCCAAGATGAAAATCACGCAATTCTACAATGATGAATTGAATATGAGGAAGATTTTGGATTTTCCTCCTTATACAAGATTAATAAAACTAACTTTTCGTTCTAAAAATAAGAATAAAGCTGGGGAGGATGCCAAAGCCTGTCTGCAGGATTTGATGTTTCTTGAGTCTGATAAAACAGAGATTCTTGGTCCTGCTGAAGCTCCTTTATTTCAGATTGCTCAGAACTATCGTTATCAATTGCTCATCAAAACTAAGGATTTTAATCAAGTCCACCATCAATTAGCCCTTTATGTCAAAGAGGTGAATCCTTCCAGCAGTGTGTATCGGGAGATCGATATTGATCCTATACAGATGATGTAGAATACATATTAATGATTAAGCAGGAAAACATAATGTTTTAGAATTACATATGAATTTATAAATCAACTTACTGCTACGATAACGTACAATCAAGTCCGCAATTTAAATGATTGAAAGAAGCCATCGAATTCTCCAATATGGTAATGCACTACTAAAACCAAAGGAGAAAATACGATGGCCAAGAGTAATAATAATGAGAGCTTGGAAAAAATGTTACTACAGTTTATTGGAGAACCAGACCTCAATCAAAGTTTATCGAAGTATTTATTTGGGATAGGCATGTTATATCTATCAGAATAGATATAACATGAAAATTTACAAAATAAGACTTAACATTGGGTAGGTTAGTGTTGAGCTTACTAAGCTATATTAGTTAATAACAAAGGAGAACCTTAGTAATGAAAAGAAGTTTGTCTCAAGAGAATAATAAATTAAGACCAATTAGCTTGCTAAAAAGAGGGTTTTTCGTTTTACTTCTTCCAATGTTTTTAATAGGTAGTTTGTTTACACTGTTTTTTCCAACATTTCATGATATACCAGAAGACCTCCCTCAAATTAAGACTGAAACAGTTCGTATTTTAAATGATGTTGGTTTTAATATAACGACAGATTTGAAATTGAAGAGTCACAGCAAGGATATGTTTACGAAAAATCCAGAAGGGGAAACAAAGTTTCTTTCTGATGGCACTAAAATAGCAGTTAAATGGAAATTAAATGACTCTAAGATAGTTGTAACTGAGATCAAAAATGTCTCTCAAAAAGAGATATTATATACAACACAATAGGTTAAACAATGAATGAAAGAAATTGACTTAGAGTTGAAAAATATAAGAGGAGGCCGGAAATCCCTAGCGCACGATAATAAGCGTAATAGGAGTATTTATGAGCTATCGAAAAATGACATTTGACAATCAGAAGAACCTAAAGCAGGTTTTGGTTTTAAAGTAGAGTTTGTACCCGGTGTTGGCGGTAAAATTGATATTGGTTATGATGGGAAAGATACAAAACAAGTTGAAGGTCCAAAAGAATAATAAGGAGGAGAATAGTAATGAACTTCATTTTATTACTTATATTTTTAGTTAGTTTCATTATTGCGATTATTATTAGTAAAATTCTTAATCGAATAAAGGATAAAGTTGGTACAAATATCAAATATCATTCAAATCAAAATGGTAAATATGAGTTTGTATTAGAGAATAACGAGCGAATTGAAGTATCAAGACGATTAGGGAAATTATATAATACGTTATTCATTTCCGTATTCGTATTTTTTTTTATCGCAATGTTAGCTATGGTGGCTTTATTTATATCAGGTTTAGTAATACCTAGCATAAAGAATATTATATCTAGCGTACTATCAATGTTGTAATAAGAAGTGTTACTGTTAAATGTTTAAAAAGATGTGTTTCAGAAAATATAAAAAAGATTATAAGTAAGTTCCAGTAGGCGTTTGGTTTGTTAATAACTGGGACTAAAATTAGACTTTGCAAGTACGAACTAAGACTGTAATGTTTCCCTGCTTTTTGGACCATTATGCTACTAATTTTTTCCGATATACCATGATAACGTACAATCAAGTTCGCAATTTAAATAATTGAAAGAAGCCATCGATTTCTCCACTATGGTAATACACAACTAAAACCAAAGGGGAATTTCGATGGCCAAGATTAATATTAATGAGAGCTTAAAAAAAAACTACTAAAGTTTAGTGGAGGACCAGACCCCATTCAAAGTTTATCGAAGTTATTATTGGGAAAGTGTCCTGAAGCTCTGGCCTGGCTAAAATCAGGAATAGAAGATTCTCGACAATTTTATGAACTCTCAGGAATAGATAGGTAGAAAGATAAGACCTAGAACACGTGTTGTTAGTATATTTCCTAGCACAGAATCCTATATTCGATTAGCAAACTATTATTTTATTGAATGCACTGAAGACTAGGCTACAGGGAAAAGATACATAAGTGACAAAGCCCTAATTGAGTAGAAATTAAAATTACGAGAGGCTGTCTGATAGAATGATTCTATGGTTTGAACAATAGAAATTGAGAACACGTCTGTACACTATCAAAAACAATATTGCTTCTATGATTGGCTAAAGTTGAATCCCTTCAAATCTATCTATCATGCCCAAGAACTTGCAATAAGATGGATGTGGATATACAATAATGTAATACTTCATAAGTCATTGGGGTCATTACGAGAGGTTCGAGTGAGCTGGATTAATGTAGTAACAGAAAGGCATAAAATAAAAAACGACGTTGATCACTTTATTTCAAATTTGAGCACGTACAAAAATGCCTCTCGTGATGAGATACTTAATATCGACTATACATTGTTAGTCTCTGCTGTCATTGCATATGGAGAAAATATACCAGCACAATTACTTAATTTTTTTACCGATACTTACAAAAGAGCTCTGTTATCAAACTATAAACTTGTTTTTGGAAATCCGGTCTTTCTTCAGTCTATTCTACCGATAACTATTCTTGAAACTGTTTCAGGCAATGACCAGAATATCTTATGGAAAGATATTTTAAACTATAAACCTGATTCTGAAGTTGTGATCCAGACTATGATATAATTCAATTTGACACAGAAAATCCGGAAACATGGCCTGATATTGATGCCATTGAAATGCATAATGATGAGTTAATTATATATCATTGGTGCACCTTCAAACACAACTGGCCGACTATTTCTTTATATAGCAATCTTTACACACCAGACCCTCAGAAACAAGATCCTTATTTTTTGAAGGTAACACATAATGCATTTGCTTCATGGGAGTATAAAGAGAATTCACTCCAGCTTGTTAAATCCCATGTGTCTGTAAAGACATGGGATTTGATAAATGACTTATTAGAAAAGGAGAGATGCAGACATGTTGCCGTATATGCGAAAGGATTTAATATTATTAATCTCCTTGAAGAGGAGCTTGAAGAAATACGCTCCTATTATAACATAAAAATGACTGCACAGGAGATGATAAAGATATAACGATAATTTCCTAAGGGGCAACTGTCTAAATCCCTCAACCCCAATTGACAGTGACAGAATTCCAGCCTGTCACCCGGATAATTTTAGCCTGTCACCCGGACAATTTTAGCCTGTCACCCGGACAATTTTAGCCTGTCACCCGGACAATTTTAGCCTGTCACCCGGACAATTTTAGCCTGTCACCTGGCCCCATCCTCAATTGACAATGACAGAATTCTTCAACTGTCAAATTCCTCCACTGTCAATTGACAAATTCTTATGGGCACAACTGTGAGTGCTTAAAACAAACTCTTACTCACCAAATATCTTCCCTTATTATTAGGAAGCAACAAGAACTGGATTCTGAACAAAATATAAGTGGTCAATGTTTTATTGTTGCATTGGGAATCTTGATAATGATAAATTCTATTCCCAACCCAACACAAATTCAGGATTGCTATACTTCTCAATAAGCTCCTTATCCTTCCCTTCATCCAGTTGACGGGAGTAGTGCATACGTTCACTTGTATCTATTAGATTTCCCTGTGGATCTTTGCTCTTGTATTCCCAAAGATGGACATGGGAGGTTTCTCCATCGAAAATCCCCCAACCCTTGGGATCAATTTGATCCAGGGTACAATTCAGGAGGACAACTTCTGCATAGGGATAGGAGACAGGCTTTTTATTATAAGGAGCTCTGGCTATAACCGCATATTCTTTTCGTCTCGCCGTGAAACGGCAATTCACAAAGACATTCCCATGATTATCCTTGGGATTACGGGGCCAGATAAAAGGACCTGTTGATATGATGTGGCTATCTTTTATAAAAGTCGCCCCTCTGGTAAGGATGGTATCCCCATCTCCTTCCAGGTGAATATTTTCCATATAGACACTACCATTAGCCTGTAAGGCGTCACCTGAACCAATGATGGTACAGTTCTTGACTGTGATATGTTCTCCATTAAGAAGGAGGGCTTCTGCCTGTCCTTTAAGTAGAGTTTGTATGGTCAGATTTTCTATGTGGATGTGATGACAATGATCTACACTAAAGGTTGCTCTACGGGAGGGAAAGGTACCTTTCTTTTCATTGGTCTTAACCATCCAGGGATGGGGGTTGAAGACTTCGTTATTAGCGTATTGGATGATGGTCTTCTCCCTCTCTTCTCCCTTGATGTTAATATTTGCTTTATTACGGAAGTAGACGATCTCATCATACTCAGCTTTTTTTATTTCGATATTAACTTCTTGAGGGTGTTCATCAGGGATGAAGTCCAGGGCTCCCTGGAGGGTGTCAAAGTCACCTTGACCTGATCCATCTACGATTAACCGACCCTTAGTCAAATCAGGGAAATCTTTTTTGGTAGTAAAGGTCCAGCTGATATCTCCTTCCTCTTCAAAGCCAAGAATAGAGGCTTCTATAGATACTTCATAGGTTTTGTTATATTCGAGTAGATTATGATGAAGAGTGATAATGGCTGTTTTACCCTTAATGATCACGGGATGGAAATGGAAGCCATCTGTAAAACCACCTATAATGGACAGCTGGTATTCCTTATCCCCTCCGGCATTTTTGGCAGAGGAAGTCCCAGGTTCTGTGTCTTTATTAGAAGCCTGGTGCTTCCGCCGATAATCATAGGATGTTTTCAGGTAATCAGCTTCAGGATTATTACGTCCAACCTTGGGACCGGGAGGTAGGGATATATCAAGACGATCTATTATGGTGTTCGTCTCTGTATCCTTTATAATAATGTGTCCTCTCTGGCCTAAAACCAATTCCCTATCCGATTCTACCTTAAGATGGGCATCGGGATTAACATTATTTGATTGAGGCTCTGGGTATAAATTCAGCACGTACATTCCTCCTAGATGATGAGTGTTCGATATTTACTAGACCAATAATCATCTCCATAATCCACAAAGAACTCCTGTCCTTTAGGAATATCCTGATTGGCTAGAAAGAGTAGCTGCCACACTCCCTTATAGAGAGTATGTTCCACATCGCAGTTGGGGGTAAAGCTATGATTCACAAAGCGCAGTTCATTTCCTTTATGGAGGGCGTTGATTTCCATTTCAGGATAGCCCTCCAGTTGGTCCGGGTAATCCCAGGCGTAATCTGTGGTGAACTTGCTTTTCTCTTTATTGAGAGCCACCTCTGCTAAAGCTTCTTGAACCACCCCTGTGTAAACTCCCAAAAGATCCCCATTTCTCATGTCTTTTTCACAGAACAGACCATACCCCATTCCATCAGGATTGGCCTGAATACTGCAAGGAGCCACATAGCCTTCGTCTATAAGATCTCCATAACGAAGGACAGCGTCCTGAAAATCCTCTTTATACTTTTGGTAATAAGGACTCTCTTCCCAGGGCATCAAATGATAATCGGGATAATTAATAATAACTTCATTGATATAATCTAAACCTAGATTGTAGAAAAAACTTATTTTTTCCTCCAGGCTTTGATACTTCTTATGTTTCATCCCCCGAGTATAATTCTTTGTTCCTTTTTCGTTAAGGTTTTTTTTGAAGAGACGATAATCAGTTATAAGGGAGGACTTATGGTTCGAGGTATATACACAGGAGCTAGCGGAATGGTAGCTCAAATGCACCGGATGGATACAATATCAAACAACCTGGCTAACGTAGATACTACAGGGTACAAAATGGATGAATCTGTGCACAAAGCTTTTCCCCAGATGTTGATGCGACGTGTCAATGATAATGGGCTTTACAAATTCCCTTTAGGAAGCTTTGATACGGCCCCTGTTGTAGGTATGCTAGGAACTGGTGTCGAACAGAATGAGTCCTATACTATCTTTTCCCAGGGGTCCCTTAAACAAACGGAGAATCCCTTCGATCTGTCCCTAGAGGACAAGGGTTTTTTCTCCATACAAACCCCAAGAGGGGAGCGATATACCCGTAATGGTTCTTTTGTTTTAGGTAAAGAAGGATTATTACTAACCAAGGAAGGTTATCCTGTTCTTGGTGAAAATGGTCCTATCAGTATTAAAGCCAATAACTTCGTCGTTGATAAGAAGGGTAGGATTTGGGAAAACAAAACCTATGCGGATAATGCCAATAGACTTGTCTCTATGGAAGAAAATGACTGGGATGATACAGGATTGGTGGACACACTCAAGATTGTAGACTTTGCCCAGACCCGTTACCTGCGTAAACAAGGAAGTTCCCTTTGGGCAGAGTCGGAAAACTCCGGGGAACCGGAAACTTTTTCCTTTCAGGATAGACCTGGTGTTCAACAGGGTTTTATTGAAGCGGCTAATGTGAACCCCGTGACGGAAATGGTTCAGATGATTGAAGTTAACCGGGCGTATGAAGCTAACCAAAAGGTAATCCAATCGGAAGATTCCATGACAAACAAACTGATTAACGAAGCCGTTAGGTTATAGGAGCGATAGATTATGATGAGATCCCTATGGACTGCAGCCAGTGGCATGACAGGCCAACAGTTCAATATAGATACAATCAGTAACAACTTGTCCAATGTAAACACGACAGGATTTAAGCAATCCCGAGCTGAGTTTGAAGATCTGATCTATCAAACTTCCCGTATAGCAGGAACCCCTGCCACAGAACTAACTGTCGTTCCCACGGGGATTCAGGTAGGGCATGGGGTTAAAGTAGGTGCTTCTCAGAAGATGTTCAACCAGGGTTCCCTGCAACAAACAGGTAATATATCCGATTTGGCTGTACAGGGAGAGGGGTTCTTTAGAGTGGGATTGATGGATGGGTCCTATGCCTATACCAGGGATGGGTCTTTTAAGATTGATTCTAATGGCCAAATGGTAACCTCCAATGGATATCGCCTCCTCCCGGAAGTCGTTCTACCGGAAGGTTTTGAAAGGGATTCTCTGTCCATTAGTCAGGATGGGCGTATCACTGTTAGGGTCGCCGGTAATGATGATCCCCTTCTTGTGGGACAGTTACAGCTAAACCGATTTGTCAATCCATCAGGATTATCATCGATTGGGGAAAACCTGTATAAGGTAACCAATGCTTCTGGTGATGCTATCACTGGTCGACCTGGATTTGATGGTATGGGTAAAACTATGCACAAGTTCCTGGAAATGTCTAACGTTAGTGTTGTAAAAGAAATGGTTAACATGATTGTTGCCCAGAGAGCTTATGAAATCAACTCAAAGGCCATTCAGACATCTGATTCTATGCTGGGAATCGCCAATAACTTAAAGAGGTAATTAAATGAGCTTAATCACTGATATGGGACAATTCCAATATTCTCAAATTCAAACATCCAAGATTAATTCTCATGCCCTCAAAGGGGATAATAAAAAATTATATGAGACTTCTAAAGAGTTTGAGGCTATATTTATAAAGCAGATGCTTAATTCCATGAAAAAGACGGTTAATAAGTCAGGATTGATGGAAGGAGGGATGGCAGAGGATATATTTGAAGACATGCTCTATGATAAGTATGCTCAGAAGATGGCTGATACAGCTGACTTCGGTGTAGCTGATACTTTGTATAATCAACTAAGTTATATTCAGAATCTGTCTAAATGATAATAGTATTCATAGTGTTACCTGTATAGAAAAGTATACAGGCCTATGGTTTTTAAGAAATGGTGTAAATGATAGTAGAGAGTTAAATGCTTGTATGTTAAGTGTTTAACTTTTTTTTGTGCCTATTGTGTTTTCTGGCACGCCATTTGCATTAGTATTCGTATTGGAGGCCAATATGAAGACGACCAATCAAACAGAACACTCGGAAGATGCATTAAAGAGTTATTTTGAACAAATCGCAAAGACTCCTTTATTAACATACGACGATGAGCAAGAATTATCTAAAAAAATCCAGGCCGGTGATGAATTGGCCAAGCATAAGCTTATCGAAGCGAATTTAAGATTAGTAGTTAAAATAGCGAAAGCCTTTATAGGTCCGGATATGAGTTTTCTCGATTTAGTCCAGGAAGGCAATTTAGGTTTAATTAAAGCAGCTGAAAAGTTTGATTTTAGAAAAGAAGTAAGATTTTCCACTTATGCATCATGGTGGATAAAACAAGCCATAGTGAGAGCTATATCAAATAAGCGACGAGCTATTCGGCTCCCTCATCGTAAGGAAGAAGCCATTAGGCGGATTCAGAGGGTGACTAATGAATTATCACAGGAATTAATGCGTGAACCAACATTAAAGGAGTTAGCAGATTACACAGATATGAGTGAAGATCAAGTATCTGCGATGTTGGATCTGGCTGGCAATATAATATCTCTGGATGTGGCCATTAATGAGAAGAACGGAACCCTTATGGACGTCTTTGAAGATGACACCTATTCTCCAGAAGAAGAGCTCTTTCATAAGAGCCTTCAAGAACGGACCCAGGCTGTTTTGAATAAGCTTAGGACCAGGGAGAAGGAAATCCTCATGTACCGCTTTAGTTTTTATGGCGGGGAAAAGTTTACTCTCAAATGTATAGGGGAGAAAATGGGGATTAGTCCTGAGACCGTCCGTCAGATTGAAATCCGGGCTCTTAAAAAATTAAAAGTTCAAGCCGAAGATTTACGTGAATATATGATACATTAGTATTGACCAACCCTAGGGGCTGCCATTACCTTGAAGGTGTAGTGGCAGCTAAGGGTAAATTAACTTTAAAGAAACGAAAGAAAAGAGCTTATCTGATCCTAATAAGTCAATTGTTCTTTTTTATTATACTATTATCATTACTTCCTAATGGACGAAACAAGGTAACATCTGAAATACCTGATCCTGCGGTTATTGATGAACCTGTTCCTCCAAGGACCATTCCTGATAACAAACCGAAGATAGCCTTTGTGATTGACGATGTGGGTAATAACATATGGCAGTTGAAGCCATTTTTAGAGGTACCCGGGCCAATTGCTTTAGCTATTCTTCCTGGAGTGACCCATAGTAAGGATTCCTACGAAGCTATAGTGGCGGCTGGTAAGACAGCCATGCTTCATCAGCCTATGGAAGCTCTAGGTGGAAATGACCTTGGACCCGGTGGCATTCATGTTGCTGACTCTGAGGAGACGATCCGTCAAACGTTAATAGATAATTTACTGCCCTATCCTATGATTGTCGGTATAAACAATCATATGGGATCCAAAGCAAGTGCCGATCCTCGTACAATGAGGATAGTAGCCCAGGTATTAAAAGAAAAAGGGTTATTCTTTGTTGATTCTCGTACTAATAGTCAATCGGTTATTGGTCAGATAGCACAAGAGTATAATATACCCTATGCGGAGCGAGCAGTGTTTTTAGATAATGAACAGAATCGGGATTATATTCTGGAGGCTCTTGAAGATGCCCGTACAGAAGCGAAGAAAACCGGTCATGCTGTCGTCATTGGTCATGTATGGACTCAGGAATTGGCAGATATACTAATGGATGTCTATCCACAGCTCATAGAAGAAGGGTATTCCCTTGTGGAAATACAGGAAATTCTTCTGGGACGGAGTGTATATTAATGCTGGTTCTTGGTATTGAAACATCCTGTGATGAATGCTCAGTTGCCGTTGTTGAAAATGGACGAAAAATATTAAGTAATGTTATTGCGACTCAAATAGAAACTCACAAACCCTATTCAGGAGTGGTTCCTGAGATTGCCAGCCGTTTACATACGGAATGGATAGTAGGTGTATATAAACAGGCATTAGTGGATGCCGGTATCGATCAAAGCCAGTTAGACGCCGTTGCTGTTACAAACAGACCTGGTTTGGTTGGTTCTTTGCTGGTAGGCGTGGGGTTTGCTAAATCATTAGCCGCCACCCTGGGAATCCCTGTCATTGGGATTGATCATATCAGAGCCCATCTCTACGCTCCTCAATTGGAATCGGAGATAGCGTATCCCTATCTGGGCTTACTGGTTTCCGGTGGCCATACTATGATAGCCAAAGTGACCAGTTTTGATGATTTCCAGGTTCTGGGAACGACTATTGATGACGCCTGTGGAGAAGCCTTTGATAAGGTGGCAAAATTCTACGGCCTTGGATATCCTGGGGGCGTGATTATAGATAAGCTTAGTAAGGAAGGAGATCCTAAAGCCTTTAACTTTCCTAAGCCCTCCCTGCATAAAGGGAATAATCGCTATAATGTGAGTTATTCTGGGTTGAAGAATGCTGTGACCAATCAAATTGATCAATTCTGGAATCGGGAATATGAAAAGACTCCTGCCAATATTGCGGCCTCCTTCCAAAGAACTGCTGTCGATATTCTCCTGGGACGTCTCAAAAAGGCAATCCAGGATACAGGATTATCTACTGTCGTCGCTGGAGGAGGTGTTGCTGCCAATTCTTATTTGAGACAGCGATTAGAAAGCTGGCCTCAGGTAGAAGCTTATTATCCTTCTTTGACTCTGTGTACTGATAATGGAGCTATGGTTGGAGGGATTGCTTACCATTACCTGGAACGGGGCGATAGGGATGGGGCTAATTTGTCCGCTTATAGCCGTGTTAAAGCCTTCCGTCATACTTATCCCTAGAGGGACTGACCTAATAAACTCTGGATTTGCTGTAATTCCTGTATATCCTCATCTTCATAGTATCTTTGTAATGGTTCCTTAGGCATTTTGATGATCTTTTGGGCCATTTGCATCAGGACTTCCACAAAGGGAGCCTGCGGGACTGATAAACTCAGGGGGTTTCTTTTTAATATGGACAATCGGATCCGGTCATCATAGGGAAGATAGGCAAAATATTCCATATCGATTTGTAGATTACGTGTCACTATTTCCCGTAGCTTCATTCCCAGTTTGAGGTCATAATCGGTTCGTCCCTGATTGAGGATCACCCTGGGGTAAAAACGGCTCATAATGTGATGTAATTTCAAAGCAGAAGCAGGATTGATTCCTTCCATATCTTTTACAATAGATTTGAGGTTTGTTCCTGATCCTTCCAGTTTATGACTGAAAAAGTCTTTCAGAACCTGTCTTTCCTGGCTTTTACCGGGAAAACTAAGATATAGCTGTCGAAAGAGGGCCCCTTTGATTAGACTGTACGCATTAAGAATGCTAGTCGTCTCGGGAGCAATCACCACTAATCCCGTTTGTGAGGCCAGGAAAAAATCCAATACATTAAAGCTTGTCCCAGATCCCAGGTCGAGTATCACATAGTCTGCTACTAATTGGCTTAGGTCATTAAGTATCTTCTTTTTTATATAGAAGGGGAGGTTCGCCGTTCCCGGTATCAGACTGTCTCCCGGTATGAGGAATAAACGGGGAACCCTGGTTTCTCTTATTAGATTCTCCAGGCTTCTATTATTATCCCACTGGGCGATAAAACTCCCCAGACCCCTTTCAGGATTACGTTCTCCTAAGAAGGTGTGTAAATTACTGCCTCCTAGATCTAAATCCACTAAAACAGTCGTTTTACCTAATTTGGATAAACATATACCCAGATTGGAACTTATGGAGGATTTACCCACTCCTCCTTTACCGCTGGCCACAGGAATAATTTTTATCATTAATTATAAGGATAGAAGGACAGCTTTAAAGAATGCAAGGAAAAACTTTACCCCTTGTCCTAATAAGAGTTCCTCTTTAAAATGGAAAAGTTGTTATAATTAACTGTTGGAGATAGTATGCAAGAATACGATTTGGATGGGGCTATACGTAAAGTTCCTGATTTTCCCAAAAAGGGAGTACTCTTTTATGATATAAGCGGAATCCTTCAAACACCGGAAGCTTACAACTACGTTATTGATAAGATGGTCGACCTCTATAAGGATAAGAATTTAAGTGCCGTAGCGGCTATAGAATCCAGAGGTTTTCTTTTTGCTAGTCCTTTTGCCGTAAAGATGGGCCTTCCTTTAGTATTGATTAGAAAGAAAGGTAAATTACCGGGAAAGGTGATCTCAAGATCCTTCGCCCTTGAGTATGGGGAAGACACTATTGAAGTACATCCTGATGATGTTCCTACAGGAGGAAAAGTCCTTGTAATCGATGATTTGATTGCTACGGGAGGTACTTTGAGAGCGGCTTGTGAGCTTATTGAAGACGCTGAAGGTGTGGTGGAAAATATCTTTGCTCCTGTGGGATTACCCTTTCTTAATTACGACAAAGTGATAGGCCATTATCCTGTTACAACCTTAATAGACTACCACTCAGAATAGTGTTGACAAAAGAATAGCTTTTCGGTATTTTTGTTCAAGCTTCGATAAGAAAGCATTTCCTGGTGGTGTAATTGGCAACACAACAGATTCTGGTTCTGTCTTTGGGGGTTCGAGTCCTCCCCGGGAAGTAGATCTTTTTAAGAGAAAACTGGCTATTGGCCGGTTTTTTTTTAACCAGAACCTGGATCAAGTGTATTTTTATGCATCTTATTTTCAAGTTCATGCAATTTAAGAGAAGAAGGTGGCCATGCAGACAAACTTTTTAGTTTTAAAAGATGGAACGGTCTTTAGGGGAGAAGCCTTTGGTTATCCTGCACCTAAAGCTAAGGAATTATCCTTTACTTCCATCGTTCAAAGAGGTACCGGTGAAGTTGTATTTAATACAGGTATGACCGGTTATCATGAGATTCTGACAGACCCCTCCTATTCAGGACAAATGGTTCTAATGACCTATCCTCATATAGGAAACTACGGTTGTCTTAACGACTGGTCCGAGACTGGTCCCGAAGAGATTGACCGGCGTCCCCGGGTGAAGCCTGGTGGTTTTATTGTACGAAGCTTGTACAGAGGACCTATTCCTTCTGGACGTATCACATTAGATGAGTTTCTGAAACAGTCTCAAACCCCTGGTATTAGTGGAATTGATACAAGGTCATTGACTCTTAAATTAAGAGATCAAGGGAACCAGAATGGTGTTATTGTGGCACCTGTAGATCCTTCTGCCACTGAACTTACTTCTGATGAATTAACCCTGATAATGAAGCATTTTGATGAGTTCCCCCAAATGGAGGGGCTCAATATGATAGAAGAAGTAGGATCTCAGGATGTATCAGTAGAAAATCCTGGGGGAACTCACCATGTGGCCCTCGTCGATTGTGGACTTAAAGCCAATATTGTTAGAGAGTTTGTAAAGCGCGATTGTAAGGTAACCATCATCCCTCATCAATTAGGGGCCAAAGCCGTTCTTGATGCCAAGCCTGATGGGGTTATCTTTTCTAATGGTCCTGGAGACCCGGCAGTACTAACAGATACCATCAAGATGATAAAGGACCTTATTGGCAAGATGCCTGTCTGGGGGATATGCCTTGGGCATCAAATGATCGCAGAAGCTTTAGGGGCTACAACCTTCAAAATGAAGTTTGGCCACCATGGGACGAACCAGCCTGTAAGAGATGAACGAACAGGGAAGGTTTTTGTTACTTCTCAAAACCACGGTTTTGCTGTCAAAGAGGATACGATCCCTGATAATGTAGCCGTATGGTTCCGTAATGCCAATGATAAAACAGTAGAAGGTTTATACCATAAGGATTTACCTGTTTTATCAGCTCAGTTCCATCCAGAATCCGCACCGGGTCCACATGATTCCACGTGGATTTTTCAAGCTTTCTTAGACACAATCAAGGGGTAGAAATAGGAAATGCCAGCAAGAAAAGATATAAATAAGATATTAATCATCGGTTCAGGACCGATTGTTATAGGCCAGGCTTGTGAGTTTGATTATTCAGGATCTCAAGCGGTAAAAGCCTTGAAGGAAGAGGGCTACGAAGTTGTCCTGGTTAACCCTAATCCGGCTACCATGATGACAACACCCGGTATAGCCCATACCATTTATACAGAACCATTAACCGTTCAGCATGTGACGGAGATCATAAAAAAAGAACGGCCTGATGCCGTTCTTTCTACAATGGGGGGGCAGACAGCTCTTAACCTGACTCTGGACTTGGCCAAAGCCGGTGTCTTAGAGGAATATAATGTAGAAGTTATTGGGGCCAATATTGAATCCATCAGAGTTGCTGAAGACCGGGGGGAATTCAAGAAGATCGCCGAATCTATCGGCCTTGAGTCCCCTAAGTCGGTCTTAACCAAGGATTGGGCCGGAGCAGAAGAACTCATGAAGGAAGTTGGCCTTCCCTTAGTTATACGACCTTCCTTTACCCTTGGTGGTATGGGGGGGGCTATCGCGTATACAGAAGAAGAGCTTCGGGATATTGTTGAACGTGCCTTAGCTGAATCTCCTGTTCATGAAGCTTTAGTAGAAGAGTCTCTCATTGGTTGGAAAGAGTTTGAAATGGAAGTAATGCGGGATAAAGCAGATAACGCCATTATAGTTTGTTCCATCGAAAACATAGACCCTATGGGTGTCCATACCGGTGACAGTATCACTATCGCTCCTATTCAAACCTTGAGTGATAGGGAATACCAGAAGATGCGAACAGCCAGTATTGATGTACTAAGAGCTGTTGGTGTTGATTGTGGTGGGTCCAATGTACAGTTCGCTGTAAAACCTGGCACAGATAGAATGGTCGTTATTGAAATGAATCCCCGCGTCTCCCGTTCTTCGGCTTTAGCCTCAAAAGCGACGGGATTTCCCATTGCTAAAGCCAGCGCCCGTTTAGCTGTTGGTTATACTCTGGATGAGGTCATTAATGAGATCACTGGCAAGACTGTCAGTTGTTTTGAACCGGCACTAGACTATTGTGCCGTTAAGGTTCCTCGATTCGAAATGGAAAAATTCCCAATGGGGTATTCAAAGCTTGGAACACAGATGAAATCTGTAGGTGAGTCTTTAGCTCTGGGGCGAACTGCCATCGAAGCTCTAAACAAAGCCATCCGTGCTGCTGAGTTTGGATATGAAGGTTTAGAGCCTATCAAAAAGAAAACTCCTGAAGAGATTCCAGCCATTCTTGAAATGGCTCATCCTTTAAGGATCTTTGCTCTCTATGCCACCTTGGAAAAAGAAGGTGTTGATACCATTCCTCAATTGTCACAGATATCAGGTTATGATCCCTGGTTCCTTTATATAATGTCTGAACAGATCGAATTTGAGAAAATATTACGAGCTGGGAAAAAGGATAAAGATACCATTCTGAAAGCTAAGACTATGGGGCTTAGTGATAAGCGGATAGCTGATTTATTGAAGCTTACTCCTGAGGAGGTCAGTGATCTTCGTGATAAATTAGATATACACTCGGTCTTTCACTTTGTTGATACCTGTGCTGGAGAGTTTGAAGCGGAAACCCCCTTCTTTTACTCCACCTATGGTGAAGTTGATGAGGGAGGCTCTTCTGAGGAAAAGACAATCATTATTCTGGCCTCTGGTCCCAATAGGATCGGTCAAGGTTTGGAATTTGATACCTGTTGTACCTTAAGTTCTCTGGCTTATAGAAAAATGGGTTACAAAACCATCATTATCAATTCAAATCCTGAAACAGTATCTACGGACTTTAACGTATCAGATAGATTGTATATTGAACCACTCACTCCGGAGCATGTTAAAGAGATCATGCGTAAAGAAAAAGTCAAAAAGGTTCTCGTACAGTTAGGCGGACAAACTCCGTTAAATATGGCTGAGGATCTGGAAGCCTGGGGTGCTGATATTATTGGTACACCGGTAAGCGCCATTAATGATGCAGAAGACAGAGGACTATTTTCTGATCTTCTTAAGAAGCTCGATCTTAGACAACCTGAGAATCGTATGGCCGCTTCTCCCGAAGAAGTGGTTAAATATTCAAAGGAAATCGGTTTTCCTGTTCTCTTACGACCTAGCTTTGTCTTAGGTGGTAAGAGCATGTTCATAGCTTTTAACGAAGAGGAGCTGGAAGTCTTTCTTTCTAAGGGCATTGAAATGTCTGTTAAACGACCGGTATTGGTAGATCAATTCCTGGAAGATGCTTTTGAATATGATCTGGACGCCCTTTCTGACGGAACCAATGTCTATATTGGTGGAATCATGCAGCACATTGAAGCCGCAGGTGTTCACTCTGGAGATTCTGCCTGTGTCTTCCCTCCCTATAAATCAAAACCTGAAGTCTTAGAGGAAATGCGTCAGGCTACTGCCAAAATTGCTCGTGAGATCGGTGTTAAAGGTTTTCTTAATATCCAGTTCGCTGTTAAGGATGATGTTCTTTATATTCTGGAAGTTAATCCGAGAGCTTCTCGGACCGTCCCTTTCTTATCTAAAGCTTCGGGAGTTAATCTTATTGAAGTAGCTGTTAGGTTGTGGCTTGGTGAAGACCTTAGGGCACAAGGTTTAGTTAAGGATAACCAGATCGGAGAAGGGCACTGCTTAACAGGTTGGGCTGTCAAAGAAGCGGTCTTTAGTTTTGACCGTTTTAGTGGTGTCGATCCTCTCTTAGGACCTGAAATGAAGTCCACCGGTGAAGTTATCGGTACAGGGGATACTTTTGGTGAAGCTTTCGCCAAGGCTCAAGCCGCAGCAGGAACTATATTACCTACTGAAGGGCGTGTCTTTGTCTCAGTTCATCCCTCTGATAGAGCCACCATTCTTCCTTTTGTAAAAGACCTGGTCGATTTAGGATTTAAGATTAGAGCTACAAGAGGAACGGCTCAGTACTTATTTGAACAGGGGATTTTCACAGAAGTCGTTTTAAAGAATTATGAGGGCCATCCTAATGTTGTGGATCATTTGAAAACCGGCCGTATTGATTTAGTGATAAATACCCCTATGGGTCGCTTTAGTCAGCAGGATGATGGCTACTTAAGAATTGAAACCGTTAGACGTAAAGTCCCTTATACAACAACAACCTCTGCGGCAAAAGCAGCGGTAGAAGGAATTAAATACCTGAAAAAGAAGGAAACCATCGTTAGACCCTTACCTGCTAAGTACGGAGAGATTGATTTCTAGACTATACTAGGTTAGTATACAAGACCTCCTTCTAAGTAGGGAGGTCTTTTTTTTATGAGGATAAATACTATGATAGATGAATATAGACGATTGCTTCGCCTGGCAGAACGGGATAAGAAGATGATCAAAGATAAGCTCACTAAATTGGATAGACGCCGAACTATGACTTTACAAAAGAGGATTCATGAATTTCATGATGAAGTCTTTGCAGAGGTCGATTGTCTTAAATGCGGTAATTGCTGCCGAGAAGTAGGACCGAGGATTATTGAACCTGATATTGTTCGAATCGCCAAAGATCAAAATATGAAGAAGAATACCTATATTGCTCATACCATGGTAAGTGATGAAGACGGGGATTGGGTCTTTAAAGATTGTCCTCCTTGTCCTTATCTAGGTGAGAACAACTTCTGTCATATATATGATGTAAGACCTAGAGCCTGTAAGGATTATCCTCATACCAAGGATAGGGATATCCATAAACGTTTAAAGAGGTTGGCCATTGATACGCAATATTGTCCAGCTGCTTACTTAATTGTGAACAAGATTATTGAGGAATTTAAACCTTAGCCCTCTTGTTGTAGTAGTACTCAAAACTATCAACGAGGGCTTCCCAACTGGCTTCAACGATGTTTTGATGTACTCCTACTGTGTCCCAACTGGAATGTTTATCACTGGACGTTACAAAGACCCGTACCTTGCCCTGGGCTGCATCTTTTTCCGGATTTAAAACTCTTACCTTATAATCAATAAGGGAGATGTCCTTTATGAAAGGATAGAACTCCCCAAGGGCATCCCTCAAACATTTATCCAATGTTCCAACAGGTCCTATACCTGTGGCAGCACCCATGTGTTGTTTTCCGTGGGAGTGAAGAAATATTCTCCCCACTGTCTTGGAACTTCCTTCACCGGTTTTAAAGCTTTCCAAATGATAGTTATTGAGATCAAAGAGGGAGTTGTATTGGCCTAGAGTCTTGAGAATGAGCATTTCAAAGCTTGCTTCTGCTGCTTCATACTCATAGCCTTCTTTTTCTTTCTTTTTGAGAAGGGAGATGAGTTTGTTGACTTCAGGACTGTCTTTCGTATAGTCACCATAATGACTGAGCTTATCCACAATGGTGGATTTACCTGCCAATTCACTAAGTAATATTTTTCTTTCATTTCCCACTTTAGAACTATCAATGTGTTCCATGAGTCGAGCTGCTTTGTTGATAACGTCCACGTGTTGGCCGGCTTTGTGACTAAAGGCGGCTACTCCCACATAGGGTTGTCTTTTATCAGGGAATATATTGGCCTTTTCCGAAACAAAACGGCTCAGATTCGTTAATTGGCTTAACTTCTGATCCATAGACGTGTAGTATTCAGGGAGCTTTAACGTAATATTAGGAATGATAGAACACAGATTGGCATTTCCGCAACGTTCCCCCCATCCATTGATAGTTCCCTGAAGTTGAACCGCTCCTTTACGAATAGCGGATAAACTATTGGCAACAGCACATCCTGTATCATTATGAAAATGCCCTCCCAGAGGGGCTAGTTCATAAGTAGATAGTTCCTCCATAATGGATTCTACTTGAAAGGGTAACGTCCCGCCGTTAGTATCACATAGCACTAAGTTAGCGGCACCAGCTTGGGTGGCTGTCTGGAGGACCTTAAGTGCATATTCTTTGTTATCCATATATCCATCAAAGAAATGTTCCAAATCTAAAAAGACTTCCCGTCCCTCTTTTTGGAGAGTGTTGATCGAATCAAAGACCATTTCGAGGTTTTCTTCCGGACTTGTTTGAATGACCTTATCAACATGGGCCAGCCAAGTTTTGCCGACCACGATGACTGTGGGTGTTTCTGCTTCCAAAAGGGCTTTTATGTGAATGTCTTCTGATGCTTTCTGACCTGGTCTTCTCGTTGATCCGAAGGCTACCATTTTGGCATTACGAAGATTTTGTTTCTTCATAGCATCGAAGAAGGCTTGTTCCTTTTCGTTAGCTAAAGGAAAACCTCCTTCTATATAATCAATTCCTATATTATCTAACTGGAGGGCGATTTCTATCTTGTCTTTGAGTGTATAGGATATTCCTGTCCCCTGCATTCCATCACGGAGGGTTGTGTCGTAAAGGTCAATTTGGGTCATGATTTTTTTCCTTTTGTTGTTTTACTGCCTTTTTCAAGGGCTACTAATCCACTTCGGGCAATGTCCAGAATGGTATATTCAGACATAACTTCAATAAAATCTTCAATCTTTCTGGTTGAACCTGTGATTTCCATAACAAAGGAATCAGTAGACACATCAAGCACTGTTGCCTTATAGGTTTCAGCCATCTTTATAATCTCTGCTCTGTATCCTTTATCTGCCCGCACCTTTACAATAGCTAATTCTCTGGTAATCGCTTTATGGTCTGTCAGATTCTGTACTTTTATCGTATCTATTAATCTGTGAAGCTGCTTGAGGATCTGCTCTATGGCTGTCTCATCCCCTGTGCTTGTCAAAGTCACTCGGCAGAGGGAAGGATCCATGGTCTCTCCGTAAGTGATGCTTTCCAGGGAATAACCTCTTCCTGAAAACAGTCCTGATACTCTGGATACAACACCCGGTTTATTTTCTACCAATAGGCTGATAATGTGACGCATTTAGGCCTCCTGTCCTGTAATGTATTGGTCTAGACCGGCTCCAGGAGGTACCATGGGCCAGACATTTGCTTCTTTATCAATCAAGAAGTCGATAACAATAGGTCGATCTGTAATGGATTTGGCCTTTTCCAAGGCGGGGATTATCTCTTCTTCCTTTGTTACCCGTATTCCCTCTGCCCCATAGGCTTTGGCTAACATAACAAAGTCAGGATGATAAGGGGGCGGTGTTTGAGCATCTGTATTCCATGGGCCATTATCTTGTCCCGCCGCTGTTAAACAGGTATGTGAATACCTTTTTTTATGAAATAATTCTTGCCATTGTCTAACCATACCAAGATAGCCATTATTCAGGATAGCAATAATAACGGGTAGTTTTTGATCGACACAGGTTGCTAACTCTTGGATGTTCATCTGGATCGAACCGTCTCCTGCAATATCAATAACCCTTTTATCGGGTAAACCGGCTTGAGCTCCTAAGGCCGCAGGAAAGCCATATCCCATAGTGCCAAGGCCTCCAGAAGTTAGCCAGGATCTCGTTCTGTTAAAAGGATAGAAGAGGGCTGTCCACATTTGATTCTGTCCTACTTCTGTACAGATGATCCCTTGAGGGAATACGTGACCAATCTGACGTATAATATGGCCAGGTGATAAACCGGGACCGGGAACGGATTCATCAAGAGGGTTAAGCTTTTTCCTTGTTTTGATTTCATCAATCCAGTCATGAGCCTTAGATTCTTCCAGAAGGGGGGCTACCTCTTCCAGTACAGTTCTTGCATCTCCCACGATAGGAATTTTTACAGCTACATTCCTGCTAATGGTTGTGGGATCAATGTCTATATGAATAATATCAGCATGTGTAGCAAAACGGTTAAGATCCCCTGTCGCTCTATCATCGAAGCGTACTCCTATACTAAAGAGTAGGTCACAATCGGTTATGGCTTGATTAGCTGCCACTGTTCCATGCATACCGATCATTCCCAAAAAGTTAGGATCCTCTTGTTCCAGGATGCCTAATCCCATAAGGGAACTGGTAACAGGAATACCAGTTTTGTCAACGATTTGTCGGAATATATCCTGTGCACCTGATAAGTGCATGCCTCCTCCAATGTAGAAGAGGGGTTTTTGGGCATTATTCAATGCCTCTGCTGCTTTATGTATCTGCCGGGAATGTCCTTTGTAAACAGGATTATAACCTCTGAGGCTAACTTCCTCAGGATATTCATCATCTAGAATGGTGTTTAGGACGTCTTTGGGAATATCTACAATGACAGGACCAGGACGTCCTGTCTGGGCAATGTAAAAGGCCTCTTTTAATACTCTTCCAAGGTCGGCACGGCGGGTAACAAGATAATTATGTTTGGATACAGGCCTTGTTAAGCCTTGAGTGTCCGCTTCCTGAAAGGCATCATTTCCTATCATATTACGGGGAACTTGCCCTGTTATGCAGACAATGGGAATGGAGTCAAAATTAGCTGTTGCCAAACCTGTAATGGTATTTGTTGCTCCCGGACCAGAGGTGGCAAGACAAACTCCAACCTTGCCGGTTGCTCTGGCATAACCATCGGCAGCATGAACAGATCCCTGTTCATGCCGATTTAAAACCAACTCGACTTCAGGATGATCATAGAGGACATCAAAGATGGGAATCACCGCACCTCCGGGATATCCAAATATGAGATCGACCCCTTCCTTTTTAAGGGCCTCAACAATTAGTTGACTTCCGGTTCTCTCCATGATCTACTCCTTATGTATATTGGTAAAAAAAAAGCCGTCTTCCTTGTAGGAAGAACGGCTGATTTTATGGTAATCGATGCTTCCTACTTTCTGAACCCCTGTTCTATAATAATGACAGAAATGAGGATATTCAGAATAATAATAGGAAGAACGTTAAGTTTTGCTTTAGTCATTACAGTTTATTTAAACGAATATACTGAATTTGTCAACTCTTCTTGACGATATGATGAATGAGTTCCTAGAATGAGGGTTAATGGATAATACAATCTTTGAAGAATTAGTACAGACTATCACTCCTGAAGAACGACAGAATCTTCTTGATGCTTTATCAACCGAAGTAGATTTAAGTGACGAACCTTTGTCTCTGGATACGGATGGTTTCACTGCCGTTGATTTAGAAAAGAGCTTTCAGAGCTTGAATGTAATACATAGGTTTTTTTTGTTTATTAAATCTTTGTTCACTGGCAAAGCCATTGTTGATTTGATGGAGGATCATCTTGTAGCAAAACAAATTGATAAGATCACCAAAGTCAATTCTTCATTAATAGATTTCAGAACAAATCAATTTGATACCCCAATGTTTACACAGATCACTCAACTCGAGGAGAGTTTAGGGGTCTTTAAAGATCCACTTAGATATGCTTTTGAGGTTAATAAAGGCGAGTTTTATGCCTTCCTTGGGAATCATTTTATTCCGGATATTTCTGTCAAGCTCTTAAATGATACCAACCCTTGGACGGTTCGGAAAAACCACCCTGATAAAGATTCAAGGGATATAAAGGCCCTTTGTGAGAATGCACTGGAATCAGCTATGATGAGTATTACCAATAACCAAAAGACGGACCTATATGTTCATGCCCGTGTACTATACCTATTACATAAACTCAGCTCTTTTAATTGGAAGCTTTTGACAGCTCCCTTTTTACTGGGGCATCCTGATTATGTTAGTCCCTGTCCGGTGAGTGAATTAAGAGAGGGGCTGGAGCAAATAGCTGATATTATACAGAGCTTGACTATACCTCCGACGCTAGAGCTTTTGGAGGTATTATTCTTATTCAATAGTCGTGAGAATCTACAAGCGGATGATTCCAAAATAGGGGAATATCTAAAGCTAAAGATCAATTACGCAGAAAAGGCTTTAGGTGTCTTGCGAACTTTTAATAAACAAGTCCCTCTAAGAGATATAATACAGTTCCTCTCAAATAATGTTAATTATAATCCTGAAGAGGTGTCTGGAGGAGAAGATTGGTTTCAGACTTATCGTAAGTTCTGGGAATCAAGGAGCCGTCTTCAGATCCAGGCCTTTATCAAAGCAGAGAATCGTCAAAAAATCATAAAAGAAGCTGCTAATTTTTTGGGCAAGGACAAGATCTCCGTTCTGGAAAATTATAACAAAGATTTTGCTAATCAGGGGATAAGCGGTCGTTACTGTATGACCATGGCCTATCTTAAGGAGTGGTACAGTACTATCATGGTGGAAGAGCTCAATCCCTTATTGAAGAAGATATTAGTCGATGGTGATTTCTATAAAAAAGATAATAGGGCCGAGTTTACAGATAGTTATAATAATCTTTTGCTATTAGGAAGCCTTATTACTGATTTTTCCACATCCCTTGAGCCAGAATATCCCTTTCATCAGCAGTTAATGGGTTTAGTTAACCAAAACTTGAAAGCAGAGGATATGAAAAAAGAGGTTAGTTCTCTTGTTATGGAGGTTGATCTTCAGGCAGAAAATATCATCAAAAAAGCTCTGGATGCTCAAAATGTGATGGTTAAAGTCCTCAAAGGCATTGTCTATGGTGAGCTTGGTGGGAAGTATGACACCTTATCCAATATTAGTCATATCAATTTTGGTGGTAAAGGGAATTTTCGTCAGGTGATTGATGGTTATTTGCGTAAGCTTGAAGTGGGCTTGAAGCATTTAGCCGCACTATATGATACAGAATCGGCGCAATCCTAAAAATAAATACGCATTTTTATACATAATACGAATGAAAATACATCATATTGGATCTGTGTGCATTAATATGCTATTATTCTAACACTCTACTGGCATTTGGCATAAATGTTTTTGATTAAGAGTATTTATATATACTTAACATCCTACAATTATGTGTTGATAATTAATAATGTAGGAACATTTATGTTGTAATTTGAATCGAGTTTTCTTTTATGAATATTCTATAACTTATTATCATATAGATTGTTAGGTGAATATGATGATAATTGGTACGAAAATTGCATTAAAGTAAGCCCTGTCTAATGGTTGGTGGGGATGTATGTATATTTATTTGGGGGTGTGTTATGGCGTTAAAGAGACGTCCTGAGCAACAGGGACTATATCTACCTGAGTTTGAAAAGGATAGTTGTGGTGTTGGGTTTGTTGCTCATATTAAGGGACAGAGAAGTCATCAAATTGTTGCAGATGCCAACACTATTGCTATTAATATGACTCATAGAGGAGCTGTTGGTAGTGAGAAAAACACAGGAGATGGAGCTGGTATTTTAACAGCTTTACCATACGATTTTTTGGAGGCGAAAGCCAAAGCTGATATTGATGTTACTCTCCCTGAAAGGGGGGCTTATGCCGCTGGTATTGTCTTTTTGCCTACCGAAAAGGACAATTTAGAGAAAGTAAAATCAAAATTTGAAGAGATAGCTAAAAAATATGATTTGGACGTATTAGGATGGCGTTTAGTTCCTACAGACAATAGTATGATCGGTCCTAGTGCTTTAGAGTCTGAACCTGCTATTTATCAAGTCTTTGTCAGTTCAAAAGACGGTTTGAAAGAGGATGCTCTTGAGAGACAGTTATTCGTCTTACGAAAAGTAGCCGCCAGGTCTATTAGGGGATTAGAAAATGATCCTCATCATTTCTTTTATATCTGTTCTCTGTCTACAAAAGTTTTAGTTTATAAAGGGATGTTTACTCCTGAGCAGGTTTTTTCCTATTATCCCGATCTGGAAGATCCTTTATTCACTTCTCATTTGGCCCTTGTTCATTCTCGCTTCAGTACAAATACCTTCCCTAGCTGGGATCGGGCTCAGCCTCTACGTTACATGGCCCATAATGGTGAAATCAATACTCTTAAGGGTAATGCCAATAAAATGAAGTCCCGTGAGGGGATGTTAGCTTCTGATTTACTGGGATCGTATATAGAAGATATCAAACCGGTTCATGAACCTGATTTGTCTGACTCTGGATATTTTGACAATGTACTTGAGCTGTTATTGCTATCTGGTCGAACCCTTCCTGAAGCCGTCATGATGATGATTCCTGAAGCATGGCAGAATCACCAGGAAATGAGTGAGGAGAAAAAGGCTTTTTATCAGTATCATTCGGCTTTGATGGAACCTTGGGATGGTCCCGCTTCTATAGCCTTTACGGACGGACATTTTATAGGAGCAACTTTAGATCGGAATGGTTTAAGACCAAGCCGCTTCTATATTACCCATGATGACATTGTTATTATGGCTTCTGAAGTGGGGGTTTTAGATGTAGCACCAGACAGGGTGAAACAGAAAGGACGCTTACAGCCCGGGCGAATGTTCTTAGTTGACTTTGAAGAAGGGCGTATTATCGCAGACGAAGAAATCAAAGATAAGGTGTCTAAAGCAAGACCTTATCAGGCCTGGTTAGATGCACAAAAAATCGAATTAAGTGATTTACCTTGTGATAAAACGGCTATTCCAGAGTTCGAGAATTCCAATTTGAAAGCTCAGCTGAAAACCTTTGGTTACACGACAGAAACTATTAAAACCATACTGCACCCCACCATTGTTAATAACAAAGAACCTCTTGGGTCCATGGGTAACGATGCTCCCTTGGCTGTCTTATCAGATAAGCCAAGAATGCTGTATGATTATTTTAAACAGCTTTTTGCCCAAGTAACCAATCCACCTATTGATTCCATTCGTGAAGAAATTATTATGAGTTTAGAGTGTTTCATTGGTCCTGAACTTAATTTACTAGAATCAACAGAAGCTCATGCTCATCGTCTAAGAATTCCTCATCCTTTATTAACTAATCAACAATTAGCTTCCCTTAAGCAAATGGATTACAGAGGATGGAAGACGAAAATAGTTGATATTACTTATTCAGCCCAAAGTGGTGAGAAGGGACTTTTAGAAGCTTTAGATCGGATTTGTAAAGAATCGGATGCCGCCATTGGGGATGGGTACAGTCTTGTTATACTATCGGATCGCAATTCTGGCAAAGATAGTATTCCCCTTAGTTCTTTGTTGGCTGTGGGTACAGTGCACCATTATTTGGTTAAAAAGTCTAATAGAAATCAGATCGGCTTGGTTATTGAAAGTGGAGAAGCGAGAGAAGTGCATCACTTTTGTATGTTATCCGGCTATGGTGCTGATGCTGTTAATCCTTATCTGGCCTATGAAGCTATGTTTCAGATGAATAGAGATCATCTCTTTGATGAGACCTTAACAGAAGAGGATCTTGTCTATCGCTATAGCAAAGCTATCGCTAAGGGTATGCGTAAAGTCTTTGGTAAAATGGGGATTAGCACTCTCGATTCTTATAAAGGTGCCCAGATTTTTGAAGCTGTGGGCCTTAATTCTGATGTTATAGCACGTTCTTTTGTCGGAACGCCCAGCCGTATCAAAGGAGCTGGATTTGATATCATTGCCCAGGAAGCAGAACGGCGTCATGCTCTAGCTTATCCTGATCGAAATCCTGTTATTGGTTATGAAGATTTGAATCCTGGTGACTTTCAATGGCGCCATGATGAAGAAAAACATATGTGGGATGCTGAATCCATTGCCAGCTTACAACAGGCTGTCAGACAGAATGATAGTAAAGCTTGGGAGCGTTTTAGGGATCGTCAGAATCAAAGATCTCATCAGCAGGCCACTTTAAGAGGATTGTTGAAATTCAAAAAGGATCCTTCTCAATCTATTCCTCTCGATGAGGTGGAACCTGCTACTGAAATAGTAAAACGTTTTGCTACAGGAGCTATGAGTTTTGGCTCTATTAGTAAAGAAGCTCATGAGGCTTTGGCTGTCGCTATGAATCGTTTAGGGGGAAAATCCAACACAGGAGAGGGGGGAGAAGATCCTAAGCGCTTCAAACCACTGGATAATGGTGATTCAAAACGATCCGCTATAAAACAAGTCGCCTCTGGACGATTTGGAGTAACGATTGAGTATCTTAATAATGCTGACGAAATTCAAATTAAGATGGCCCAAGGGGCTAAGCCCGGTGAGGGAGGAGAGCTTCCCGGTCATAAGGTAAATGATGTTATTGCTCAGACTCGTCATTCCACTCCCGGTGTGGGCTTGATCTCTCCTCCACCGCACCATGATATTTATTCTATCGAAGATTTGGCTCAATTAATATTTGACCTAAAGAATGCGAATCCAAAGGCTAGAATCTCTGTTAAGCTCGTTTCTGAAGTAGGTGTTGGTACCATTGCTGCCGGGGTAGCTAAGGGTCATGCAGATCATATTCTGGTATCTGGTCATGATGGAGGTACAGGCGCTGCTGCATTAACCGGTATAAAGAATGCTGGATTACCATGGGAGTTAGGAATAGCCGAGACTCATCAAACCTTAGTTATGAATGACTTAAGAAGTCGTGTCGTGTTACAAACTGATGGACAATGTAAAACCGGAAGGGATGTCGTTATTGCTTCCATTCTGGGAGCGGAAGAGGTTGGTTTTGCTACAATAGCTTTAATATCTCTTGGTTGTATTATGATGAGAAAGTGTCAGCTTAATACTTGTCCTGTTGGAGTAGCTACACAAAATAAGGATCTAAGAGCTCTCTTTAAGGGAAAGCCTGAACATGTTACCAATTTGTTTACTTTTATAGCAGAAGATGTACGTTCCCTCATGGCTGAGCTTGGTGTTAAATCTATGCGTGAGCTTATTGGGAGAGTTGATTTGTTAGAGGCCGATGAGGCTGTAAGAAATTGGAAGTCAGGTGGGGTTGATTTATCGCCTTTACTGTCAGAACCTATTAAAAACGCTCCAAATGTTGGTCATTTTTGCTGTATTAGTCAGGATCATGGCCTTGAAGATGTTCTGGATAGAACACTCATTAAAAAGAGCCAAAAAGCCATTGATCAAGGTGAGTCTGTAGAGTGGGAAGAGCAAATTGTTAATATTAACCGTTCTGTTGGTACGATGCTATCATCCGTAATTGCTCAAAAATACGGTATGTCTGGTTTGAAGGATAGTACCATAAAAGGGAACTTTAACGGATCAGCTGGTCAATCCTTTGGAGCTTGGTTGTCTCATGGGGTTACATTCAGATTGGAAGGTGATGCTAATGACTATGTGGGTAAAGGTTTATCCGGCGGTCGTTTAGCTATTTATCCTCCAAAAGAATCAACTTTCGCTGCCGAGGATAATGTCATTATTGGAAATGTTGCTTTTTATGGTGCCGTTGAAGGTGAGGCTTTTATTAGAGGGCAAGCTGCAGAACGTTTCTGTGTAAGGAATTCTGGTGCCAAGGTTGTCGTTGAAGGTGTTGGCGATCATGGTTGTGAGTATATGACCGGAGGGGTCGCTGTTATCCTTGGTAAGACAGGAAGGAATTTTGGTGCTGGTATGTCTGGTGGTGTTGCTTTTGTCCTGGATACGGATAATCAGTTAGATCACCATTGCAATAAAGAAATGATCGGTCTTGAAGAACCTGATTCTGAAGATTTTATTTTATTAAAACAATTGATTAGTGATCATTTCAAATATACGAATTCTTCTCTGGCTGATGATATTTTGGCTAACTGGGAATTTAGAAAAAAGGATTTTGTTAAGGTTATGCCAATGGAATACAAGAAGGTCTTGATGGCCTCTAGACAAAAGGAGGTTGTTAATGGGTAAGCCAACTGGTTTCTTAGAGTTTGAAAGACAGGGGGTTATTGATCGTAATCCTGTTGAAAGAATTAAAGATTTTAAAGAATTTCATTTGTCCTTGTCTGAAGCCGAACGGCAGAAGCAGGGGGCCAGATGTATGGACTGTGGAGTTCCTTTTTGTCATTCTTCCTATGGTTGTCCCGTTCATAATTTAATTCCTGAATGGAACGACATGATCTTTAAAGGCCAATGGAAGGAAGCGTATATACGGTTAAAAAAGACGAATAACTTTCCTGAGTTTACAGGCCGTGTGTGTCCAGCTCCTTGTGAAAGTGCCTGCGTATTAGGTATCAATAAACCTGCTGTAACTATAAAAGATAATGAAGTAACCATTATAGATCACGCTTGGAGGGAAGGCTGGGTTAGTCCTCGCTTACCTCAAGTAAGAACAGGTAAGAAAGTGGCTGTTGTAGGATCTGGTCCTTCTGGTTTGGCAGCAGCTGATCAGTTAAACCAAGCCGGTCATGAAGTTACCGTATATGAACGTTCTGATAGGATTGGTGGACTTCTCATGTACGGAATTCCTAATATGAAGCTGGACAAGGATGTGGTACAGCGACGTATAGATGTGATGGCTCAGGAAGGTGTTGTTTTCCAGACTAATGTATGTGTCGGTAAAGATAAGGATGCTAATGAATTAGCTAAGGAAAATGATGCTGTACTATTAGCTTGTGGTGCCACAAAGCCAAGAGATCTAGCTGTTCCGGGAAGAGATTTTAGTGGTGTTCATTATGCAATGGATTTTCTGTCTGGTGTCACAAAGAGTTTGTTAGACTCAAAACTTACAGATAATCAATGTATTAATGTAAAAGGGAAGAAGGTTATCGTTATTGGTGGTGGTGATACAGGAAATGACTGTATCGGAACCTCTGTAAGACAAGGGGCGGAACAGGTCATTAACTTTGAATTGATGCCTAAACCTGCTAATGAACGAACAGAGGAGTTTCCCTGGCCCACATATCCCCGTCTATTTAAAGTCGATTATGGTCATGCAGAATCAACAGAGGCCTATGGAAGGGATCCTAGAGAGTATTGTATTCTGACTAAAGAATTTGTTGGGAATGACAAAGGGGAATTAGTCGGATTGAAGACTGTCCGTGTCGCCTGGGAAAAGGCTTCTGATGGTCGTTGGAATATGACAGAAGTAGAAAATTCTGAAGAGTATTGGGAAGCGGATTACGTTTTTCTTGCTCTCGGTTTTGTCGGCCCTGAGGAAAGCATTGTTAAAGATTTGGGTATTGACCAAGATCAGAGAAGCAATGTTAAGGCAGAATATGGTGATTTTCATACTTCAAAAGACAAAATATACGCCTGTGGGGATATGCGCAGAGGGCAATCTTTGGTAGTATGGGCGATCAATGAGGGTCGAGGAGCCGCAAAGATTATTGATAATGATCTTATGGGGAAAACTCTTCTCCCTTAAAGAATTAGACGGCTTGACCCTATTATGATTAATATGGTATACAAGTGTGCTGAAAAATACGACATATTGAGGATGTGAAGCAATGTACGCTCTAGTTGAAATTAAAGGTAAACAGTACAAAGCTGAGAAAGGCGGCCTGATAAAGGTTGACAAATTTGATGCTGAACCTGGAAAAGAGCTTGTTTTTGATTCTGTTCTTCTAGTCGGTGGAGATGATACTAAAGTAGGTAACCCCTTTGTTGCTGGTGTTACTGTTAAAGCGGAAGTAGCAGACCACGGTAAAGACAAGAAAGTCATCGTCTACAAATACAAAAGACGAAAAGGCTACAAGAAGAAACAAGGTCACAGACAGCAATTTTCCATACTTAAAGTACTGGATATCGTAGGCGCGTAAAGTTTTGCTAAGGATAAGTGTGAGGCTGAGCGAGACTCAACGGTTAAAAGCTTTAAAAGCTTCCGGACACGCTGGCTCAGCACCGGTTGGTGAAGACATAGTATGTGCTTCAGCTACTTTTCTTATCCGGACGACTGCGCAATTGTTAGAAGCCCATCCGAAAATTAAAATGGATGGCGAAGCGGTTAGGGAAGGAGAGCTTGAATTTATTATCACTGCTTTCCAACCTGACCTATCAGATTGGCTTAAAGGTGTAACGGATCAATTATTATTTGGTTTGCATAGTCTCTCTGTAGAATTTCCTGATCACTTGAGTTTAGTGGTCTATTAATTTGGAGGAAATAAATGGCTCATAAAAAAGGTGGTGGTTCTACTAAGAACGGCCGAGATTCCGAAAGTAAACGACTTGGTGTTAAAAGATTCGGTGGTCAATTTGTAAAAGCTGGTGAAATCATTATCCGTCAAAGGGGTACTAGAATTCACGCTGGTGAAAATGTTGGTCGTGGAAAAGATGACACTTTATTTGCTCTTGCTGAGGGCACTGTTGTTTTTAAACCTCAAAGAGGCAAGAAGAAAGTACATGTTCAGCCTGCCCAGAATTAGGAGGCTGTTCTGCAAGGTTTCGTAGATGAAACTGTGATTGAAGTCGCCTCCGGTAACGGCGGCTCCGGTGCTGTATCCTTTCGTAGAGAGAAATATGTTGCGAAAGGTGGTCCAGATGGCGGAGACGGTGGTAAAGGAGGCGATGTTGTCTTTCACGTTAAAGAAAATCTTAATACATTGTCACATCTTAAAATTAAGAGAAAACATCAAGCTGAAAATGGTCAGCCCGGAATGGGAAGACGTATGCATGGTCGCGATGGGAATGACATGGTCATCGATGTGCCCCCTGGTACTATTATACGCGATTATGAGACAAAGGAAGTATTAGCTGACCTGAAAGAGGTCGGTAGTCATTTTGTTCTGCTATCAGGTGGTCGCGGCGGTCAAGGAAATTGGCATTTCCGAAGTTCGAAGAGACAGGTTCCTCGATTTGCACAACCAGGTGTTGATGGTATAGAAAAGACTATCGTAATTGAGTTGAACTTAATAGCTGATATTGGATTTGTTGGTTTCCCGAATGCAGGGAAGTCAAGCTTGTTGAAAAACTTAACAAATGCTCACCCTCAAGTGGCTGCTTATGCTTTTACAACGAAGATTCCTAATTTAGGTATGCTCTATGTTCATGGAAAGGATGTTGTTTTAGCAGATATTCCCGGTATTATTGAAGGAGCTTCTTCCGGAGTCGGTTTAGGTTTCAGATTTCTGAAGCATATAGCAAGGACAAGGGGTTTGGCTTTTATGTTGGATATAAGTGATGAAAATTATCTGACTGTTTTTGATACACTGTTAAGTGAGTTAAAGAAATATGCCCCTGAACTGATAGAAAAGCCCAGAATTATATTGGCGAATAAGATTGAGCTTGAAGGTTTTAAAGATCGTCTTGTTGATTTAAAGGACAAATATCCTGAAGAACAAATTATAGGCATGTCGAATTATTCCAAGGAAGGTATCGAACAGGTTAAACAAGCCTTTTATGATTTGTCGGAGGCTTAATGAGAACTGTTATTTTAGGTGGAACTTTTAACCCCATTCATAATGGACATATAAATTTAGCTATTGATGCTATAAATCAGCTAGGGTACGAGAGAGTTATCTTTGTACCCAGCCATACTCCTGCACATAAAACTATTAAAGAAGATATATCTCCCAATAAGCGTTTTGAAATGGTAGAAGTAGCAATTGAGCCTTATACAAACTTTTTTGCAGATAGATGTGAAATCTTGCGGACAGGTGTAAGTTATTCAATTGATACGGTGGATTGCGTTTATGGGAAATATAGTTGTACTGGTAAGGCGGGGTTGATTATCGGGGATGATCTAGTCCCTGGTTTTTCTAAGTGGAAGGATGCTGAAGAATTGAGTAGCCGTGTGGATCTAGTAATTGCACATCGTTCTACTACGGAGCAATTGCCTCTTGATTACCCTCATACCTATTTGGATAATTCTATATGGAAAGTGTCATCCTCAGAAATACGTGATAAGTATAGAAGGGGAGAAGATATTACATCTTTAGTTCCTACTAGTGTTTTAACCTTTATCCATAATGAAGGACTCTATCAGATTCATGAAGACAAAGAAGCAAATTAAGACTTATTTAAAAGAGAATTTGAGTAAAAAAAGAAGGAAGCATAGCAAGAGAACTGCAAAATGTGCGAAGAACTTGGCTATTCACTATGGAATCAGTAAAAAGAAATCATATATGGCCGGATTAGCCCATGATATTGCACGTGAGCTGGATGATGATGAGTTATTTTCACTAGTTCGAAAGGATGGCCTTCCTCTGCATGGTTATGAGAGAAATAATCCTGTTTTACTTCATGGTAGAGCTGGTGCCGTCATTCTTGAGAAGAGATTCAAAATTAAAAACTCTATTATTCTTAATGCTGTCAGATGGCATACCCTAGGACGATCAGGTATGTCAGATGTTGGTAAAATACTATTTATAGCAGATTTTATTGAGCCTGGACGACAATATATTGATGATGGCTTTAGAGATATGGTCCTGGAAAAAACTTTGAATGAGGCGGTTTTGACTGTTATAGAGCAATCTCGCTTGTTGTTTCCTGATAGAATCAAAGAGATAGACGAAGAAATTGATGAGTGGATTAGGGAGTTGAAGCAATATAATGAATAGAGATACAAGTAAAACCCTTGTTTTGTTTGGATTGATGCTAATTGTTATACTTGTAGCAGGAGTATTTTTCTATTTGCAACTACGAAGTGATAAGATAACCGATCTTATTAATAAGAAAGGTAAGTTATCTTTTCTCGTTGTAGTTCATGATGGTGATAAACAGATAGAAACAGAATATGTTCTAATGGATACAAATACGGACAAGATGGGATTCTTGGATATACCAGGTAATACAGGTACCATTATTAAAGAAACGAATAAAGTAGACCGGATTGATTCTGTATTCAATGTTAAATCTCCTGATAAATATAAAAAATATGTAGAAGACTTAATTGGTGACAAAATTGATTTTGTCTTTTCTATAAATATTGATGATTTATCTACAGCTGTTAATTTGATAGATGGTGTTGATCTCTTTATTGCCAATCCTGTCGAAAAAATTAATGAAGACAAAATATTACTGTTGCCTTCTGGAAGTGTTTTGTTGGATGGTAGTAAGAGTGTTGATTATTTATCATATCATGAAGAAGGGGAGCCTGAAGTAGACAGGGTAGGAAGACGGCAGAAATTTTTAGAGTCCTATTACAAAAAAATGAACGTGAAAAGTGAATTTTTGTTGCAGCCTGAAGTGTTCAGCGTTTTCTACAAATTATGGGACACTAAACTTGATAAGAAATCCTTTATGGAGTGGTTAAAGGTTGCTACTCGAATGGATGTTGATAGAGTTGTTCAACAGCGGGTTCTGGGGGTAACTAAAGTAGTGGATGGGCAGGAACTATTATTTCCTCACTATGATTCCAGGTTAATTAAGGAAACTGTTGAAAAGCTAAGTGACACCTTGTCTAACATTCAAGCTGTAATGAATGAAGATTTTAAGGTCAGTGTTGAAATCCTGAATGGTACTAGTCGAAACGGCTTAGCAAGTAGAACAGCTCAAATATTTCAAAGTTTTGGTATTGAAGTAAATGGTGTGAAAAATGCTGATCAGAATAATTATGAAAATACTGTTATACTTGACCATAGAGGAAATTCTGCTGCAGCAGAAAGAGTGGCTAAGATTATTCAGTGTGATCGTATTCAAACCACACCAGACGATGATGGGACTACTGCAGATATTACAATAATATTAGGAAGGGATTTTGATGGAAGATATGTTAAATAAAACTGAAGTACTGGAGATAAGTAAGGGGATTGCCTTATTTTTAGATGATAACAAAGCCGAAGACATCGTGACACTTGATGTTTCAGGTAAATGTAGCTGGGCAGATATTTTTATAGTTGCTTCTGTTAATAGTCAGGGACAGTTAAGAGGGTTAGTTGATTTACTTAATCAGTATTTTAAAAAGAATAACATTAAGACAAATACAGCCCTAAGAAAGCTTGATATTACAGATTGGGTATTACTAGATTGTGATCCCATTATCATTCATTTAATGGAAAAGAAAACTCGTCAATTTTATGAAATAGAAAACCTATGGTTTGAGGCAGAAAGGCTTTAATCTTTGATTAAAGCCTTCTTTATTGAAGACTTACCTACTCGTCGAAATCATCATAATCAATCTCATCATCGAACTCTACACCTGAAAAGTCTTCGTCATCATCTTCATCGTAGTCAGAATCAAGATCTTCGTCAAAATCATCTTGATACTCATCATCATAATCAGCTTCACTGATTGCGTCATCAAAATCATTCAATTCATTGTCGTAATCGTCAAAGCCGTCATCGAAGAAGTCATCATCTCTTTCCAACTTCCTATCCTCTTGCTATATATAGATAATCACAATCTATTCAGAAGAAAACGTCCTGTCAACAGAAAATATACGGTTTAGTTTTTAAGATTAACCTGAATTCGTGCTGTACCAAAATCTCCTTTGATGTAAATAGGTTTAAAGGCTTTATTCCCACTTGTGTTAATACTTACATCGCTACCTTTGATGATGGTTGGAGGAGAAATGTTGCAATCAATGTTGTGTTTGCTTAATAAGGTACACCATTGTCCCGAAAGCTGATTAATGATTTCGCCCAAAGTACCTTTATGAAAGTCAGTAAAGCCATCTCCGCTTTCCACAGGCACATTAAAAGCTTCAGAAAACATGATAACTAATTTTTTCGCATCCTCTACTGATAGGTATAGATATAAAAAGCCGTGATGATCTCCAGTCACTCCTATGGTACAAACAAGGTTGTATACAGGTTTTGTAAAAAGTTGAAAACTCCGCAGTTTGTGGTCAATTCCCGCTTCTGAGAATAAATTATTAAGTGACTGTTTAAGCAATTTGTTGATTAGTTTGTTCATAAGTGAAGTATAGTTTTTGTAAAATATTAATGTCAAATAAAAGTTTAGCAAAAAAAATGAGAATACCATTTGACATGAAAACAAATATTAGTATAATAGCCCTCGATGTGAGTGAGAGCAAAAAAAAGCTTTCCCTACTGGTTAAAAACTTGCAACCTGCCATTGGGTGTTGTAGTATAGAGACTGTACGTCTTTTTGCATCTATGGAGGGAGTTTACCATGCAGATCACTGACATCAGAATTCGAAGAGTTACGGCTGAAGGTAAGTTGAAAGCTTATGTAACAGTAACTTTTGATGAATCGTTTGTTGTTCACAACGTTAAAATTATTGAAGGTGAAAGTGGTACTTTCATTGCTATGCCTTCAAGAAGAACAAAAAGCGGAGAGTATAAGGATGTTGCCCATCCTATTAATACAGATTTCCGTACATTGCTTCAGGAAGCAATTCTTTCTGCTTATGAAAAAGGAGAGGGGGAGGATTCTTATGAAGCTGTCGACTGAATAGTAGACTGTTTACAGTCTTAATATAATGGGGTATGGCCAAGTGGTAAGGCACCGGTTTTTGGTACCGGCATTCGTAGGTTCGAATCCTGCTACCCCAGTCATTTTAAATATAGATGGTATAACTTAAGGAGTTTTGGATGGAGCAGAAAACCCTTGCTTACGAAATTAGAGAAGAGTTGACAAAGGGGGCTGCCCGAAGATTAAGAGCTGCTGGTCAAATCCCTGCTGTCGTATATGGTGTTGGTACACCTTCAAGTATAGCTGTCAATGCTAAGGAATTTGATAAAAACTTTGCGACTATATCTGAGTCAACTATTATTACTCTCCAAGGAAAAGAAGAGAAAACTGTATTAGTAAAAGACTATCAGGAAGATGTTCTTAAGGGAGTCATCACTCACCTTGATTTTTATGAAATTCAGAAAGGTAAGAAATTAAATACTCACGTTAGTATTCACGTGACTGGTAATCCTGTAGGTGTAAGAGAAGGTGGTTTATTAGACCATGCTTTACATGAGATTGAAATCGAGTGTTTACCAAAAGACTTACCTGAGCAAATAAGTATTAACATAGAAGGTTTAAATATTGGAGATGCAGTGCATGTTTCTGATATAGCAATTCCTGAAGGTGTTAAGATTCTTACAAACAGTGATTCTGTAGTTGCTTCAATTACAGGTAAGGTTGCTGATGCTGCTGTTGATCAACCAGAAGTGGCTGAAGAAACGGAAGTTGAATAATAAGTTCTTATTTGTTGGATTAGGTAATCCTGGTTCGCAATATGATCAAACTCGACATAATGTTGGATTTATGATGTTAGACCGTATTTCAAGTAAATACGGTCTTTTGTTTAAAAAGCCAATGTTCAGATCTTATCTCATTAGTCATTTGTATTTAAATAATAGTGAATATATTCTAGTAAAACCTCTAACCTACATGAACAAGAGTGGAGAGGTCCTGCCTTATTTATTGAATAGATATGATATTTCTTTGAAAAACACTTTTGTTTTTATAGATAATATGGATCTCCCTGTAGGACGTTGTAAATTGAAACGCAGTGGTGGGAATGCCGGTCATAATGGTTTGAAATCTATTTTGGCCTCTGTAGAGGATGAGCATTTTAACCGTATTTATATCGGTGTTGGTAGGCCCACTCAGGGTGTTTCCGTTGTAGATCATGTCTTAGGTCAATTTGATGACTCTAGTCTCAGTATTATAGAGAAAACCTTCGAAGCTCTCGAAAATCCTATATTAAGCTTAGGTGAACAAAATATAACTCAGGTATTAGAAGGTATTAACCGTATCAATGTTAAATGATGATCTAGTTTTGTTCTGTAGGCATCATGATCTTTTTGATAAAGGTATCTGGATCGCCTTTTCTGGTGGCAAGGATAGTGTTTACCTGGCTTTGGCTGTCTATAATTCTTCTTTGAAGGATAATTTGAAAGGACTTATTTATATAAAACATAATCTACGAGATAGCTCTGAGAGTGATAAAGAAGAAGCTTTTGTAGAGTCCTTTTCCGGTCAATATGGTCTTGTTCTTAAGAAGCTCGTATGTGAACCCGGTTACATAGAAGATTATGCTTCTGAACGTAATCTTAGTATTGAAATGGCAGCAAGAAAAATAAGATATACCTATTTTGAAGAGACACTGGCTAAGAATGATGTAATATTTACGGCTCATCATAAAGACGATCTAATTGAGCTCTATATGATGAGGTTTATTAGTGGATCAGGTCTCAATGGTTTTCATGGAATACCAGAGGAAAGACATCCCTATTACAGGCCTCTTTTGAATACCTCAACATTCGATATCATAGATTACCTGAAAAAAAACGGTATTAGTTATATAACAGATTATACTAATAAAGAAAATGATTATTCACGCAACAAGATTCGTAATTTAATTTTGCCTGTAATTAAGAATAGTTTTCCCCAATTTGAATCCCATTTATTATCGACAGTACAAGATATACAAGACGCCCTTTATACTTTGTCGCAATTAACTTTACTTTCATGGACAAAGACTGATCACGGGTATTATGTGATGACGAAGGATTTTGAATCTATGACTCCTTATATGAGAAGAGCTTCCCTCTATCAGATTTTTGACAAAACTCAAATTGGTTCTGATGCTTTTATTAGTCGTAGGCAAATGAGTAAATTATCCTATAGTAAAAAGTTACCTAGAGGTATCATTCTGAAAACAGATAACTACCAATGTGTGAATAATGGGGATAGACTTTTTTGGATTACTAATGTTGTAAATCTAAAAAAAAATGAGTATCTTATACAAACTGAACTGGATAAGTGGTATATCTGCGGAGAATTTGTAATAAAAATAACCCGGGAAGAGGGGGCCCATGGTCCTGTCTTTTTAGATATAAACACTTCCTATATACGAACATATTTACCTTCAGATTCTTTTATCAACGAAGGAAGTTTGATTTCAATCAAAAAAATTGTTCGAAAAAAAGGCTTTAATACCAATGATTGTCTGATCTTAGGTGATTATCTGGGTATTAAAGCTGTATTACTTCCTTCTGGTGAACTATTAACAACAGATAACCAGCTTGGGAGTAGGATTTATATTGGTATTAAAAGAGGATAAGTATGTCTGAGAACAATGAGGACAAAAACAAGGACAAAGGCCCAATTAGTTTTAATTTTAAAAATAATCGCTTTGCTTTTGTTTTATTGATGATAATAAGTTTGTCCTTCCTTGCTTTATTTTTATTTGGTAATCCTTCGCCTGTAAGAGAATTGGAATACTCTGCATTTTTGGAATATTTGGATCAGGGCAAAGTAAAAGAAGTACGTATTGTGAATGATTCCATTGTTTATGAGTTATCAGGATCAATCATTTCAGAATCTGGTACGGCAGTTGATTTTAAAACTATATTACCATACCCGGATTCAACACTACTACAAAAGTTGGAAGATCATGATGTCAGGGTTAGTGGAAAACGCCCTAATGTCTCTTTCTTCAGTATTTTGATTCAATCTTTTCCTTGGATATTTGCTGTTGTAATCATCTTCTTTATGTACAGACAAGTACAGGGGGGTGGTAATAAAGCCTTTAGTTTCGGTAAGAGCAAAGCAAAGAAGTATACTGAAACAACAAAGAAGATAACATTTGCCGATGTAGCTGGACAAAACGAGGCCAAGGAAGAATTATCAGAAGTGGTTGAGTTTTTGAAAAATCCCTTACGATTTACAAACATTGGTGCCAAAATACCCAAAGGAGTTCTTCTTGTCGGTATGCCTGGAACAGGGAAGACGCTTCTTGCTAGAGCAATAGCGGGAGAAGCCGGAGTTAACTATTTCCACATGTCAGGATCTGATTTTGTAGAAATGTTTGTCGGAGTTGGGGCCAGTCGTGTGAGAGACTTGTTTGAACAAGGACGCAAAAATTCTCCCTGTATCATATTCATCGATGAATTAGATGCCGTTGGTAGAACTCGTGGTGCTGGATATGGGGGGGGTCATGATGAACGTGAACAGACCCTTAATCAGATGTTAGTTGAAATGGATGGCTTTGAGTCTAAGGACGGTGTAATAATAATAGCCGCCACTAATAGACCTGATGTTCTCGATCCTGCCCTATTACGTCCAGGACGTTTTGATAGACAAGTTGTAGTCGACATGCCTGATGTAAAAGAAAGACAAGCTATATTAACCATTCATAGCAATAAGATAAAAATGGGTACTGATATAGATCTAGAACGTATTGCCAGAGCGACTCCTGGTTCTAGTGGTGCTGATATTGCCAACTTAGTTAATGAGGCTGCCCTATTTGCTGCCAGAAAAGGCAAGGTTGCCGTTGAAATGGATGACTTTGAAGAAGCTAGAGACAAACTATTAATGGGTGTAGCCCGAACTTCGCGAGTCATCAATCCTAAGGATAAGCTGGCTACTTCCTACCACGAAGCAGGTCATGCTTTGCTTCACTACTACTTAGAATTTGCTGATCCTTTACATAAAGTAACAGTTGTCCCAAGGGGTAGAGCTTTAGGTGTTGCTATGTCATTACCTGAAGAGGATAAATATAGTCGAGATTCTGGATGGCTATTAGACAGGATAAAAATCGCTTATGGTGGTTATGCTGCAGAAAAGATTGTATACGGTCGAACAAGTACAGGTGTTCAAAATGATCTGGAACAGGCTACAGGTATGGCTCGCCGTATGGTGTGTGAATGGGGTATGAGTGAAAATCTCGGTCCTGTTGCCTATGGTCAGAAAGAAGAACCCATTTTTATTGGAAAAGAAATAGCACAACATAAAGATTATTCCGATGTAACTGCCGATAAAATAGATGGAGAGATAAAGAGTATTTTATCTAATTGTCTAAATGAAGTTATGACGTTATTAACTGAGAATAGGGATAAGTTGGATAAATTAGCGGATGCTTTGGTTCATCGAGAGACTCTAGATGATAAAGAAGTACGAGAACTTCTCCAAATAGAACCTTTTTCGGAGAGTAGAGTTGATAAAGAAGTGTCTTCAAACAAGGAAGAATCTTAATATTGTACTTTTGTTGTTAATCTCTTGTTCAGTTTTTGGAATTGATCAAGAGATTAGTCAAACGTACTTTGAACAAAGCTACAGAATGTATCAAGAAGGGAATCTCCTAGAATCCCAAAATCTATTAGATAAATCATTGGATTTTGGGAGCTCAGGGGATTCTATAGCTTTACAAGCTCAACTAGACCTCAGTGGTAATGATGAAATATCAGCAGAGGAAAATCTCAAAGAAAGTTTAAAATTAAAAGATAGAGACTATTATACAGATGATGTTCTGTACGATAGCCTAATCCCTCTTCTTATAAAACATAAGAAATATGATGAAGCTCTAGGTTATTATGAAGATGTAGAAAGCATTATTTATAAGGATTCGAAATGGATCAAGTGGATAATTGATATTTACATTGGCCAGGATAGACGCAATAAAGCTCTTTATTGGGCGAATGAGGGAGACAATTTATATCCCGATGATTTTGATTTCATCAAGAAAATATTTTTTCTAGGACATGGTGACAGGAATTTAGTAGAAATGGTCCTAAAACGTAGCAAACTACTAAATATTGATAAGGATCCTATCCTTAAGGAAATACTCTATTCTAATACTAATAAACGCATAGCCAATGTGATCAATGATCATCTTAGTGATAATGACTATGATAAAAAAAGTAGTCAGTTGTTATATCAAGGTGTTATTAACTGGGACACTTTCTTAAGTCTTAGTGATGATATTCAGTTGAGTTGGCTAATTCCCTATTACAATAATAGTAGTGCCTCACAAAAAGATCTTATTGAACAATATTTAGACAGTAAAGACGTATTGTATCTTGATTGGAACAATGATGGATGGAATGAAACAAGCTGGACAAAGGAAAATGATCAGTGGATTCAGAGGGTGGATAAGGATCAAGATGGGATCACTGATATCGAAGTGCTTTGGGAGAATGGATATCCCAGAGAGATTAAGAATTCTATAAATAAGTCATATATTCATTATTATGAATATCCTTTTGTTAATGAAGCCTACATCGTAACCTCTATGGGGAATCGTAACTTTTATTATAACAAAGGTGATAAGTTTTATTACCAAACCTGGATTTCTTCGGGGCCTGTCTATTTTAATAAAGCTGTAGCCATAGAATCTCCAGATGATGATTGGCTTTATGATAGTGTGAACGATATCAGACAGTTTGATGATACGAATAATGAGCGTTATCATTGGAAAGTATTTCATAATCAATATTTATGGCTTCATGAGAATGGGAATGAACTGAATAAGATTTTTTACTATAAAAATGGGAAAGTCTTAGTGGCTGAAACAAAATTTACAGGTTTAGATAATCCTGATTTGGTGTCATTATATAAGGATGACAAACTGTCCGAAATATACTTTGATGCTGATGAGGATGGTCTAGTTGATTATATGGAAAATTGGGATGTAAGAGTTCTTAAAAGCTGGTATCCTAATGGAACTACAAACATAGACAAAATAAAGGTTGAACATCTTGAATAGAATATTACTAGCGTTCATTATAAGTAGCTTATTTTTATCCTGTCAGACTAATTCTGAAGTAGAAGTTTATTCTGATATAGATTGGAATGATAAAATTGTAGCCTATAATCAGGAAGGTGATTATTTACATTCCATTCAGATTTATGAATACCTAACCTCCATCGGTACAAATGTGAATCATGATTTGTATGAGGATGCTTTAAGCGGACTTACCACTTTGAGCCAGGAAGAGGTAACAGATGTTAATCATGATAAAATATACAATGCTCTTAATGCCTTAATTGTTCTTGATTTAGCAACTCAGACTACGAGAGATAAGCTCTTTCAAATGGAATATAATGATGCTCTTAAAATATCTGAAAAGGGTAACAGGGCAGATGTCATCTACGAATTAAGAAAATTCCTGGATAAATACAGAAATCGTTCTCAAAGCGACGTAGAAGCTGTTCGTACCAAATTAGAGGATATGGATAATGATCTGGAAGAATATAAACAAACTCCTGCTTCTCTGCTTAAGGGGGTTGTCACTATATGGGTTAACAGGGGAATCAGAATAGAGAATGGAGTTGGTCTCGCTGACAGAGTTATTGGTAGTGGATTTTTTATAGATGAACAAGGCTATTTAATCACGAATCATCATGTAATTAGTAGTGAAGTGGATCCTGGTTATGAAGGATATAGTCGATTGTACATAAGACTTCCTAATTCTAAAGGAGAAAAAATTCCTGCTAAAGTGATTGGTTATGACTCTGATATGGATATTGCCTTGTTAAAAGCTGAAATAACCCCTGATGCCGTTTTTAAACCACATTACGGAACAGAGTACCTACCAGGTGATGAGATCTATGCCCTGGGTTCTCCTGGTGGATTAGAGAGTACCCTTACCAAAGGAATAGTCTCAGCAGCCAATAGAAGATTTATGCCTATAGGTGATGCCTTACAAGTAGATGTTCCTATTAATCCTGGAAATAGTGGTGGTCCTGTTATTGATAAGGAAGGAAAGCTTGTTGGTGTTGTTTTTGCCGGTATAGAATCTTTTGAAGGAATTAACTTCTCTATACCTTATCACTGGGTAGCACAAAATCTACCAAAGTTATATGAGGGGGGTAAGGTCAGTCATCCCTGGCTAGGCGTGAGTCTTGAAGAGGTTAATTCCGGATTGTCTGTCAGTTATGTATTTCCTGGAAGTCCTGTCTCCCAAAGTTCTCTAAAACAGAGGGATGTTATTAAGAGTCTTAATGGTTTTCCCGTAGATAGTGTAAGTGACGCTCAGAATATTTTACTCGATTTAAAACCAGGAAGTCTTGTTAATATTGAATACGAGCGAGATGATGTGAGCTATGTTGTCCCTGTTGTAACGGGAGAACGGGGTGAGCAACCATCCAAAGAGGCCATCAAGAAAGATACAGAAGGGAATTTGTTAAGCCCCTTCTTTGGTATTCAAGCCACACAAACTTCGGATACCTGGCTGAAAAAAGAATATTTGGTACAACATGTCTTCACCGGTTCTGTTGGGGATGAATTGGGTTTATCAGCCAATGATCCCATTAGAATCAAAGGATGGGAAGTTATTGAAGATCAGGATGTACTAGTAGTCTCATTAGTTCTCAAAAAAAGGAAAGCTGGATTTGTACAATCAGCAATTCAATTGGCAGCCGGTTTAGACCTGACGAATTTGATTTAATTGATTTTAAATAGTACATAAATTAAGCTTTACATTAAGTCTAGGTAGTAAAGTGGAAAAAGAAATTTTAATTGTTGAAGACGAGAAAATAGTTGCCTTAGATATCAAAAATCATCTAAAAAGACTTGGCTATAATGTCGCAGACAGCTTTTCCCGTGCTGAAGAAGCCATCAGTTTTCTTGAAACCCATCCTGTTAATTTAGTGTTGATGGATATTCATTTGCAAGGAAAAATGGATGGTATTGAGGCCTCAGAAATTATTAAAGACAGATGGAATTATCCTGTCATCATGCTTACAGCTTTTGCTGATGAGAATACCATAAGCCGGTCAAAAAAGACCGAGCCTTTTGGTTATATCATCAAACCTTTTCATGAGAGAGAGCTTCGTACTACTATTGAAATGGCTCTCTATCGTCATGAAATGAATCAAGCTATTATTGAAAGGGAAAGATTATTCTCAACAACTTTGGAATCAATCGCTGATGGAGTTATTGTAAGTGATCAGAACCATAATGTTAGCTATGTAAATCAAAACGCCGCTAATCTAGTAACTCAGGAAACATGGCTTGGTAAAGCAACGAATATTGTCTTTCCTTTTTTAGACAATCCTTCTCATGAGATTATTATAAAAAATAACAAGGAACAAACCCGTCGTATAATAAAAACAGAAAGTGAGTTGATCGATAAGAATAATGTTGTAGGACAAGTTTGGGCTTTACATGATGTTACTGAGAGACGTGATTTGGAAGATCAATTAAGACAAAGTCAAAAGATGGACGCCTTAGGGCGATTAGCCAGTGGCGTCGCCCATGATTTCAATAACATTTTAACTGTCATTATGGGATATTGTACTCTGCTTCTAGATGGTGATGATAATCAGTCTGTAAATGAAGAAATAAAGGGGATTCAAAGTGCATCGAAGAAGGCCGTTAACCTCACTAGACAATTATTATTGTTTTCCAGACAAGAGAAGGCTGAAAAAGAAATTCTTAAAATAAGTACCCTGGTTTTGGGTATGGAGAAAATGTTAAGTCGTCTCATTACAGAAGACATAAGTATTAGAATATCCGCAGATGATGGATCTTATTATATATGGGCGGATCCAGGCCAGATTGAACAAGTATTGATTAATATTGTTGTCAATGCACGAGATGCCTTACCCTCAGGCGGATTGATACATATAAAAACCTACGTCAAGAATATATCTATACCTAAAACGACTAAAACAGGTGTCGTCCCTGTTGGCCGTTATATGATTTTGGAAATTACTGATAATGGTACAGGGATCACTGATGAAAACATGGCCAAAATATTCGAACCTTTTTTTACAACAAAAGAAGAGGGCAAAGGGACCGGGCTAGGGTTATCTACTGTCTTTGGGATCATGGAAGAACATGATGGTTATATTGATGTAGAAAGCCACCTGGGGATGGGATCCCGTTTTATTATCTACTGGCCGGTAAATGAAGAAATACCAGTGAAACCAACTTATGTAGAATCCTCTGAGGAAGTTCTAAAAGTAGATAATAAAAAAATACTCATTGTAGAAGATGATGAAATCCTTGTTAATCTCTTACAGAAAGCTTTGACCAACATAGGATATAATGTCGTCATCTGTTCCAATGGACAAGAAGCTCTGAACATATTAAAGGAAAATACTTCTACCTTTGATATTGTTCTCACTGATTTAGTCATGCCCGTCATAAATGGCTATGAATTATATGAGTATATCAAGCAACATCATTCAGAGCTAAAAATCTATCTCATGACCGGTTATCCTGACAAGACTTTAGAAGATAAGGGTATTACAGTACCAGAAGGATTAGTAATACATAAACCTTTTCAGCTTAATGACTTGGTAAAAAAATTAATCAATTAAGTACTTGTTGATTCACTCCTATTAATTGGTATATAGTGTGGCCAATGAAAGATAAGCAAAGTCTAACCAGAAATTTCTGTATAATTGCCCATATTGACCATGGTAAGTCTACATTAGCAGACCGTTTTATAGAACGGGCTCAGATAATATCGAATAGAGATTATCAGGATCAGATGCTGGATAGTATGGACATAGAGCGTGAACGTGGCATCACCATTAAGAGCCAGGCTGTTACCATTCCCTTTAATTCCAAGGACGGTAATACTTACACATTAAATCTTGTAGATACTCCTGGACATGTGGACTTTACCTATGAAGTCAGTCGAGCTATCAGTTCCTGTGAAGGGGCCTTGTTGCTCATTGATGCTACTCAAGGAGTTGAAGCTCAAACTCTTTCTAATATGTTCATCGCTATGGAACATGATTTAGAAATCATTCCTGTAGTAAATAAGATGGATTTACCTAGCGCTGATTTGGATAGAGTCCAGCATCAAATAGATAATGATCTTGGACTGGATATAGATTCAACGGTTCCAGTTTCTGCCAAGACGGGACAAGGAATAGAGGACTTACTGGAAGGAATCGTTAATTTTATTCCTGCCCCATCTGGTGATCCTAAAGCTCCTATCAAAGCATTAATATTCGATTCTCATTTCGATTCTTATCGAGGGGTCATTATTCACATACGTGTCTTTGAAGGACAGTTGAAACCGGGACAGGAGATTAAACTTTTTTCAAACGATGTTAAACACAAGATTGAAGAAGTGGGTATATTCCGCCTTGCTTTAATTAAACAAGATCTTCTAGCTGCAGGTGATGTAGGTTATATCGTCACAGGAATCAAAAATATCAGTGATATCAGAGTCGGAGATACTATTACAGGTGTTCAGAATCCCTGTAATGAGGCCTTACCGGGATTCCGGGAAGTAAAGCCCGTTGTCTTTTCCAGTATTTATCCGATTGAGGCTGATCAGTATGAAGAGTTATTTAAGGCTCTGGATAAATTAAAATTAAACGATGCCTCTTTAGTCTTTGAAAAAGACAATTCAGCAGCTCTTGGTTTTGGTTTCCGTTGTGGATTCTTAGGATTGTTACATCTGGAAGTCGTTCAAGAGAGGCTAGAAAGGGAATTTGGATTAAATATTGTACTGACTTCACCTTCGGTAATGTATAAGATTTATCCAAAGAAGGGTGATCCTTACATGATCTCCAGTCCTGCTGATTACCCCGATCCAGGTACTATTGAGACTACAGAAGAACCATATATAAGAGCTTCGATTATTACTCCAACGGAATATTTGGGTAATATAATGACATTATGTACGAACAAACGCGGTATACAAACTAATATGACCTATCTCGATTCTCTTAGGGTCGAAATATTTTACGAAATGCCATTAGCTGATGTTCTGTTTGATTTCTATGACAAATTAAAGTCCGTAAGTCGTGGTTATGCCAGCTTTGATTATGAGATGCTGGATTATAAAGCTACAGACCTGGTTCGTCTTGATATATTAGTGAACAGTAATCCTGTTGATGCTTTAAGTCAGTTAGTCTTTAAGGATAATGCACGTAACAGGGCTGTTAATGTCTGTAAGAAATTAAAAGAAGAGATTCCCAGACAACAGTTCAAGATTCCCATTCAAGGGGCCATAAGTAGTACGGTTATTGCCCGTGAGACTATTGCAGCCCTACGTAAGGATGTAACTGCAAAATGTTACGGAGGAGATATCTCCCGTAAGCGTAAGTTACTGGAGAAGCAGAAGGAAGGTAAGAAGAGAATGAAGATGGTAGGTAATGTTGAGTTACCACAATCAGCCTTCCTGTCCGTATTAAAAGCTGATGATGATTAAAGAAGTCCTAGCTGTTGTCTAAAGTAATTTGCGGCAGCTAAGACTCTGCTTAAAAATCCTGGGGGATATAATCCCTTCCAGGGTTCGTCAGGGAAAAAACAATATAAATAATCTAATTCCGCCAAAAGGGTGTCGATCTTATTGTTATCTTTTGAAGTAATACTGTCTATCAAGTTATTTATACGCTTTCTTTCCAGATTTATAAAAGTACTGATTGTTTCCTGAGAGATCGGGACCTGATGATGGGGAAGGGTATAATCACGAACAGGATAATCCCATAAAATATTAATAACCTCTGTGGTTGAGACTTGAGGGATCCCTAAATCCAAGCCCATATTGCTTAGGTCATAAACATTATCTGACTTTTCACATAAAGCAAAAAAATTATTTCTATATCCTTCCAGTATAAGATCTGAATTACATATATTACCATTTTTATCCATCATACTGAGAAATGGACGATTAATGGCCGCTTCGTAGTTACCTAGATTTACAAAACGGGTATGCTGATTTAGTAATAATTTGTGGCCAGGGGCCTCTTTAGCATGTGACTTACCGCGTTTATAAGCAAAATCAAAACCTGAGACAAAAATTGGTCCCTTACTCAAGTATTGGGCAAACCATAGTGCTGCCACTCCCACCGATCCTAAGGGGGGAATATCAAAGCTGGCAATAGCATTACTTTTTATCCGAATCAACAAATCAATCGAAGCAAAGTGACTCGTTATGAAGTATTTGGGTCCTTTATAATACCTAAGTAAAGGAGGATAGGAACTAATGTCCGCTATGATAGGAATATCAAGATCCAAGGATCCATAAAAGTCATATAGGTTATAGAATTGACTTTCAAGGGCTAATATAGCATCAGGTCTTAGCTGCGCAGCGGCTAAGATAGGTAAGGCTGTGTCGACGGCTAATAAAAAAACTTTATTTCGTATTTGCTGAATAACAGGGAGGGAATGCTCCAAACTTTCGCCAGCTCCCACAATGACCATTGGAATATTACTATGCCAGGATTCCAGGATTCGACTATCGGGTATCTTCTGTAGATTTTTAAATATATTGCTAATCCAGGCACGGCCCATATGGATTAGTGTCATTTTATTTTTCCAGAAATGATTAATTCCTTTCTGTAGTTGTTCCTGTCTTTCTTGATACCATGTCTTGTTCAGCCTATACCCGCCATTTAGGGAAAGGACTTTAGCATGACGCAAGTGGGTTTTAGGAAAATGCTCTAGTATGGCCAAATCACCGGGATACTCTGAACCAGAGCAGAATAATATTCTCTTGTCTGTTATCGCATATTGATGAGAGAGTTCTAAGAGCAAGGGCTCCCTCTCCACTATTAAAAGATAAGAATGGACAGGAAGTTTATCTAATAAGTTTTGAATCCCGTACCACAATAGAGGGCTTGGTATAATATAGAGGGTATTATCTAATAGGGTAAAATTATCTGCTTTTCGTTCTATCGATTGTCTGGGGTGTAGGGATGGGTATAAATACCCACCCTTATATTTGATTGTAAATCCCCCTTCTACTTCAGAGAGAAGGAGGGAGGACTCCATCATTTTTGTGTTCTAAAAAGAGGAGACTGTAAAGCTTCATAGAAATTATCTTTGAATTTATCTGAATTACGTACCAAGTTCTGGAAATCTTGCTGTTTAACAGAGGCAACAGAAGATTCTACTGCTTCTAAATTAGTGTCTGTTACAGCTTCAGTAACTTCAGAAATTGGTTCGAAAATAGCAATGTAACCACTTTCTATGATAGGTTCTGATATAGACCCTGTTGGTAGAGAGTAGGCTTTTTCAAAGAAGTTATCGTTGTAAGCAAGGTTTTTAAATAAGGGTTCATCTGAAGCATCAGATACTTTGGCATCGATAAAGGCATTATTCCCATAATTCATAGGAAAAGGTTCTGTTGTTTCTAATGTCTTATTTAGATCACCCGAGGCTGCTGCTAAGGAGGAATAATTACTTTGTGCTGCAGTAGCCTGTCCCACTAGATAATCTTCCAGCTTTCCTTTCTCATTTTGTGATAAATAAGTCCTAACCACATCAAGTCCAGCTTTTTCTGAGAAGTCCAAAGGGGCAGGTTTTTTGTTAACTTGATAAATAACCCAACCTAAAGGAGATTCATAAGCGCTACTTACTTTTCCTTCTTCTAAGGCAAATAAGGAATCAACATCTGATTCATTTGTGAAGTCCAGCTTTAGTTCGTAGTAATATTTCGTTCCCAGATCACCGGTGGAGGACGCAGAATTGTTCGTCGTCGCTGATTGGGCAAGATCTGTAAAATTAGAAGTACCATCTTCAATCTGCTTCAAGTATCCATTGGCTTCTTTTTCTGAGGAAGCAATGATTCTGCTCACTTCTAATCTCTGAAAGAGCTTAGATTGTTCCTGTCCGTAAGCTATGACCTCAGAATCAGGATAGTCAGAATACTCCCATACAAGAAAGTTAAAAGCCTTTTTGGTTTGACCAAGTTCTGCGATAAATTGTTTTTCATTATCACTAACCAATTCCCCTGTAAAAACATCTTTTACAAAAAGCTGATGTAAAAGATCTTCTTTGAAACCTTTTCTTATGGAAGTTCTTTCTGCGGCGGTTGTGTTGTTGTATTTCGTTTGACTAAAACCATTTTTATCCTGATATCCGGGATAAAAGGAAAGGGCTTTATTCAGTGTATCATCTGATATCACAGCATGCGCTTCGTTTAATTCATTCATTATGGCTGTATGTAATACAGTGGCATCAAATGCTTGTCTCCAAATAAATTGTCTAGCAAGATCTACATTGTTACCAAATACTCCCTGATTGTAGTTGTTATATATGTTGATTTGATTAACAAAATAACTTCCCTGTGTATATTCTATTGGTGTTTTCCCATATTTACCAAATTCGACGGTAGCTGCGTTGCTCGCAAGATTCCCCGTAACTGGTGTGAAAACAAAGGCAACAACTATTAATGCAAGTATAATGATAACAAACACCTGGGTAAAACTAGTTTTTTTCCCCTTTTTATGTGTTTTTATTTTCTTATTGATGTTCTTGCCATTATTAAACTGGATAACCTTATCCTTGGAAGAACCCTTCTCTTCAGATGCCATATTTTGTCCTTAATTAAGTGTGTTTAAAGCTGATACAAAATAACATGTCCCCTCTGGATCTGTCAACGTAAGAGGGCTTGTCGTGCTGCTCTCTTGTTATTAAAATCACCATAATGGAAGAATTAGTAAGGTCCTTTGAACAATCTGTACAGTTAATGAACCAATTAGGATCAAAAGTTAATAAAGAAGCCTGGGATAATACAGAAGATTTAATATACTACATAGATCAATTGTTAGATGCTGGACAAGAAATAGTCGGTGGCAAAAATCTTACAGAATATAGGGCCTTGGCCTATGTACAGTTAGGACGACTCCATTCTCGCTATGACCTGATCGAAGAAGCGATCGCCATCTATGATGATGTCTATTTAGAGTATCGTAACCATTCTAATGATGCGATTCGTTACCAAGCTATGCGTGCCCTCGTCAATTCCGGTGTGGCCTATTATAATTTAGATAGACTTGATAAAGCGATAGAAGCCTGGGATGAGGCTGGTGAAAAATACTATAAAGATAGACACGAGGGCTTACAGACTGCATCTCTCAGGGCTATGCAAAATAAAAGTATTGCTTTGGATTTATATAAGTATGAAGGCGCTGGCGATCCTACACGGGAATTAATATTAGAAAGGTTTAAATCTTCACTAATACCTGCCATTCAAAAGGATTTACTAAGATTTTTTTACAAGATCCTTTGGATTGGGGAGGACAGAGATAATCCCGCATTAAAAGCCCTTCATATTTTACTGATAAAAAAGACCAAATCAAAGATCAAACTTGAAGACCTTCATAGGGCTTACTATCTATTAGATACAAAAGCAAAGAAAATAGTGTGCAGTGCTGTAGAAAAGCTGCATTATGAGGAATTTATTAACGTCCTGGTCGGGGGGAGTCAATTAATACGTTGTAAAGGGCATTATCCTTTTGAACGTAAATTACTGGAATCCTATCTGAACAATAGTGAACATCAGAGAATAGGGGAGGAATTGATACTCCAAAGTGAGTTGGACTGGGGATTGGAAATCCTGCAAACAATAGCTCATAGTAAGGACTTCTCTTCCTTTAAATCCCCCTATGTTCAGAAGTTATATCAATTATTTTTAAAGGAAAACATAGCTTTACCCCCCCTGAATAGTTGGAGCCTATTAACGACAGATCATTCGCCTTTGAATCATAAAGGAAACATTTCTGCCTGGTTTGTCGGTGAGGATTCCTTTCTTAGCGCTGATAGGAAAGGGGATGTTATTTTATGGTCAAAAACAGGACCAGATAAACATTTAGGACAATTGAGTGGTACACCTCGCATTGTTTGTATGATTGACGATAGTATTTATGCTGTTCTATGGAATCAAAAAGGTTTTCATCAATATATAAATGAGAATTGGGAATACGTAGAGGTTGAAGACGCTTTTCATAAATATAGTTCAGAGTATCATTTGTTAATCGGTGATAAAGGCCTCTATAAGCTTGACTCTGGTAGCTATCTCAGTGGTTTTCCTGAAGTACTGGAGATTCTTGAGGAAAGGAAAAATACCTATACCCATATCTCCTATAAAGGTATTGTGAGTGATGGGAAAAAACAGGTTGAACTGCCTTTGCCCTCTACAGCTCTTCCTCTAAAACATTGCGTTCGATCTAAGGAATATTATGTTCTGGGTAATGATGATGTGATATATGTCTTTGACCCAACATCATTATCTCTCCAATCCTCTCTTCAAATCAATGAAATGAGTCATAGCATTAATTGGGGGCAAAATCCCGAACTGTTTGGTGTTATGGGTGAACAAAAAATATTCCTTTACAATAGGGCAGGGGAATTGCTCTTTGATCATCCTGGGATCTCCTTGTATATAGGGGCAGAATACTGCTTTATCGGGGATAAAAAAGGAAAGGTCCTCAAAATGGATCATGCTGGAAACGTAATCCACGTCATGGAAGGGCATAGTGACTGGATTGTTGATATAACAGCCGATGAAGAGCAGCTATTAACCATTGGCTTAGAAGGTAGTATTCGTCAGTGGTCACTTATTGATAATAGACTTACCCATATCTGGGGTAAAATGGATTTATTAGCTATAGAATATCAAGGATCTCAACTCCACCAAATCGGGAATGGGGGGATTAAGAACTTAAACGGGGAAGGAACTTTTTACAGTCAAATTCAAGGGGTCCTGTCTGCCTATTATATTGATGAAGAATACCTCATATACGCTTCCTTGACCGGTGAACTTTTAGTCTATAAAAAAGGAAAATTCCTCTGGCGTGATAATTGTAACTCCTATGCTGAATCTTTCTGTCGTATTGATAAAAAGATATGGGTAGGATTTCATGATGGGATGTTAAGAGAATTTTCCCTGAATAATGGGGCTGTATTATGGGAATCTGCCGTACATAAGGAAGGTATCCTTGTGATCGAGAGACATCCTTCTGGACAATATATATTTACCGGAAGTAGAGATAGGGACATATCCATTGTCAATATTGAAACTAAGGATGAATTACAGAAGCTAGCCATGCATACCCAGAATATCAGCGCTCTGTGTTTTTGTGATTCCGGTAATACACTCATTAGTTCAGGAGATGATGGTCTTATTCTTAAATGGAATTGGTTGGAAGGTTCTTTGCTGGATATTATCAAAGAGAGCAAAATCCCCGTTTGGGATTTGATTGTTAATCAAGAATCAACGGTGCTCTCAGCTAGAGTGGAAGATAATGACCTAAGTTTATGGAATCTGCCCTATGGTGTTGAGATCAATAATCTTAAAGGGCATCGTTCTGTTATATCCAGTATAAAGTTCTTTCCTGATGATGGCTTTATGGTCTCAGGAAGTGCTGATAGATCTCTCAGATTCTGGAAGATGCCAGAAGGACGGGTTGTTAAAAAAATCAGCCCAGGATTAGGGGCTGTTCAATCGATCGCCATAGGTGTTAATGGCAAAAAATTAGCTGCCGCATCCGTTGATGGTCAAATAAAAGAATATGACTTAACCCCTTTCCAATTGTACAGAATGTCCCTAAATGAACTTCGGGAACGCAAATTCTCATTAGAGGCGCTGGTTCATAATGACGAACAGGATAAATTAGATTTTATAGAATTCCTTAATAATTGGATGAGTTAGATCTCTAGGATCTTTCTCCAATGAGGAGTTTTAAATCTTTTATCTCCTGTACAAGTTTTGTACGTTCCAGATTTTGGAACTTCTTGGGAATCATCTCACGGCTCGTACATTCAAGGACGGCAACCAAATTCTGAAGCTCAATCTCATAGGGGTAACTGGGTGGTATAAAGTCTTGAATGGACTGGGCCAAATCTTCTTTGGTAATGATAACATGACCTTCCATGGCTGCCTTGAATTTGGCCCGAATCAAAATAGATTCCAGATCAGCTCCGGAATAGTTATGTTTGTGCTTCTTTAACATATCCAGAGCATTGACCTTCTGGACTTTCAATTTGAGTTTTTTGATCAGGGTATAAAATAATTCTTCCAACTCCGTAGGTTGATCTGGATAAAATAAGGCTAAATGCTCTTCAGCCCGTCCCTGTCTCTTTAAGTCAATAGGAATTAAATCAGGGCGGCAAGTGATGAGAAACCAGATAATCTTACCTCTATATTCTGTATTGCCCATAAAACTGGCGATTTGAGCAAAGATCCTATTACCCGTTCCTGAGTCTCCGTCTTGATTTCTATTGCCCAAAAAAGCATCCGCTTCATCAATCATAACGCCCACTGGACTCATGGCTTTCAATATATTTAATATCTTCTCCAGGTTACTTTCTGTAACCCCTTGCCACTTACTGCGGAAGTTTTTGAGTTTAACCATGGGGATACCGATCTCCCCTGTGAAAGCGGAAACCATAAACGATTTTCCTGTACCAACCGGACCTGCAATCAGATAGCCCATTGGTAAAACATCGAGCCGTCCCTGCTTGATTGCCCTGGCTGCATCTTTAAAACGTCTTTTAACAAAGTTATGCCCGGATATCATTGATAGATCATATTCGGTTTCCATAAACTCAAGTAAACCGGCCGCTTCATTTTCAATAATGCTCTTTTTTCTTTCTTTTAAATATTCCAAATTGATTTCTTTGTCCTCCTGATAGGACTCAGAAGCTATTTGATTTAAATTCAACAGGTTTAGACCACTTGTTAAATTAGCCATCCGTTCCGGTGTTAGTCTTCCTCCCAGAATCAGCTTCTCCTGTTTTTCGAGGAACTCCAGGAATTTTTGTCTAACCTTTACATCAGGGATGGGGATATTAACCTTAACAGTTGTGGGACTAGCCACTAAGCGCGGTGCCAAATCGGCTAGATTCTCCGTTAATAGTAAAACGGAAATATCTCCATTGGTGAAAACAGGATCATGGCTCCATCTATTCAAGGTAACCAGGCAATACCGATCTTCATCACTCATTCTTCCAATATCAGAATTCGGTATGATCGTCTCTGCATAATCCATAATGAGAACAATACGGCGATTTTTATTAATATTGCTTAGAAAGTACTGTTCAAGATAATAGAACGCCTTGGTAGGATCTACATCAATGAAGACTTCCGGATCATGATTCTTGAATTTTGACTTCATGGCAAGCATATACTCATGCTCCATTTCCTCAGTACAGAAGGAAACCCCGCTGGAACGGTCATAATAAACGATGATATCCCGGTTTCCAAAAAGGACCTCTGATATATATTCCTGAATTTTAGCAAAAATGAATTCGCCTTCGTTCATCTTGTGAGGTAAAAAGTCCCGTATGTTGCCGTGTATTAAATATAGGTTCGTGGTCTTGCTTAAATACTTGTATGATAGCTCTTGAGCCCATGAAGGCAATATTTTAATGAAGGGCAGGTTCTGTTTAATTAATTGTTCCGCCATATCTTCTGAGTATAGACAGGCCATTCACACTGGTCAACTATTGTGATAGATTCTTTGTTCATGAAAGATGTCATAATATATACAGATGGTGGTTGTCGAGGAAATCCAGGTATTGGTGGATGGGCCTATGTTCTCACTATAGACGGAAAAAAATACACCGGTAGTGGGGCTGATAAGCTGACTACAAATAACAAAATGGAATTGACTGCCGTTATTGAAGCTTTGTCTTTTGTTTTAAAGAATCCAGAATGGCTGTCATATCCCATTAATATTTACACTGATAGTCAATACGTAAAGAATGGAATCACTAAGTGGATACATAATTGGATTGCCCGAGGATGGAAAACAGCCAACAAGCAACCTGTCAAGAATCGTGAATTATGGATACAGCTAAAGGATAATACGGAAAAACTTAATGTGGAATGGAATTGGGTAAAAGGCCATAGCGGTGTCGATCTGAATGAAGAATGTGATCAACTAGTGAATAAGGAAATGGATGGTCTTAATTAATTAATAACTTTCTTTATTTTTTTTTTGTATTTCATCATTTACAATTATACATGATGAAGTACTTTTTTTTTATATTCTTATATGGCTTATTAAGTATCCTGGCGATTCCTACCTGGTCAGATGTTGAAACTAGTACTTATAGGTTGCTATTTATTGCCTCATACAACTCCTCTTTTCCCACCTATTATGATCAAATCGACGGTATTAAAGAGGGCCTCGAGGGCTTCTATTATATTATGGATGTTGAGGCTTTTGATAGCAAACGCTTTGTGGGAGAGGGTAATTATCAGACATTCAAAGACAGGTTAGAGTATAAATTAAATCATAATCTTCCTTATGATGGAATTCTTACAGCTGATGATAATGCCTTACATTTTGTCATTGATAATTATGAACAAATGTTTGATAAGATCCCTGTCGTCTTTTTTGGTGTGAATAACATTGATTTTGCTTTAGAACAAAATACTAATCCCAAGATTACAGGCTTTGTTGAGTCTGTATCCATGAAGGATACCCTTAGCTTTATGAGTGGCGTTCCTAAATGGGGAGATTCTATTGTCATTATTACTGATGATACTACCAGCGGGCAGGGGGACCTTAGAACCTATCGGAATATGTCTAATGAATTCCCTGAGAACCTTATTAGCGTCTTGAATATCAGTGAGTATACATATGATGAGTTAGGTGAGTTATTAAAGGGTAATCCAGAAAATCTAAGCTATTTATTATTATCAGCTTATAGAGATAAAAACGGGAATTTTATGACTTTTCCCGAGAGTTTAGCTTTTTTAGTTAACAATAGCCATTCTCCCATCTATCACCTATGGTATCACGGTTTGGGAAAGGGTATTGTGGGGGGAAAGTTAATATCTCATAAAGATCAAGGTATGAGAGCCGCTAGAGTGATGAAACAGCTCCTTCAAAATCCTGAAATGGAAATCCCCATAGTCGAAAATAATAGTCACAATGCTTTTTATTTTGATTACAGACAATTAAAAAAGTTTCAGATATCCAATGGGGATCTTCCTCCAGATAGTAAGATTATTAATGAACCTATTAACTATTTAAAAGAATATGGCAGAATTATTCTGATTGTCGTCCTTGTTATATTGTCCCAGAGTCTTACGATTATGTTTCTTATTATAAACGTAAGACGACTGAATAATGCCAACAAAGAAATAAAGGTAAGAGAAGAAAAATTCAAAGGCCTATTTGAACATTCTCCCATGTCTCTATGGGAAGTTAATTTATCCAAAATCAAAAAACAGTTGGACATTAAAAAAACAATAGCAAACATTGATTGTTATGACTTTAGTATTATAGATGTAAATACCACTAGCTTAGCTGTATTAAAAGCTGAGAATAAGGATCTCTTAATAGAGGGATTCATTTCCTGGCTCAAGAAGGACAAAAGCAATACCTGGCTTAAAATCATCGAGACTCTCCATCAGGATAATTATCAAGTCACAGAAGAATTCTATTGTCAGACTTTTTCCGATGATTGGCGGTGGTTGAATATTAAAATATCAACGGTTCCCGGGTCTATTGATACATGGGATAGAATATTTTTATCATTTGAAGACATAACAGATAAGGTCACTGTTTTAGATGAACTACGTAAAGCCCTTGCTGATAAGGAGGTATTACTAAGAGAAGTTCATCATAGAGTAAAAAATAATCTATCCATTGTGACTTCTTTATTCAGTCTGCAAAAAGACTCTATTCAAAATGTAACTGATTTGGAAATGCTCATTCATGGATCCCAGACCATGATAATGTCTATGGCCTTTGTTCATGAATTAATAATGGATAGTGATGATTTGCAATCCCTGGATATTAAGAAGTTTCTCCTTCAGTTGACCAGTTTTATTGTAGAGACTACCAATAATAACACTGGGAATATTCATTTTGAAATCTTAGTGTCTGATAATATAACCCTCGAATTAGATAGTCTTATCCCCTTTGGATTGATCGTTAATGAGATAATAGGCTGGCTATTAAAAGGTTCATACAAGGAGAATATACCAATCAATATTAACATTAATCTTCATATTACAGATGACAAAAGATTTCTGGAAGTTAAAGAGTTTGATATCATTCCCCCTAAGGAGTTAACAGGACAATCCTCTACCATCCTTGGATATAATTTGATCAATCTCCTGGCCCTGCAGCTAAAGGGACAGATGAAGATCAATTCGGATAATGGTTTTACAGCGCAGTTAAAATTCTAAATACAAATAAAAATACTCATAAATAATTCCCCTGAGTAGTTGACCAAGTCTATGAACGTACATTACCTTTTGTATCAGCTTAGTTGAGTATATAAGCTTTCTTATCATGAGCAGTTGAGGGACTGGCCCTGTGAAGCTGCGGCAACCTGCCTTTATTGGATAAGGTGCCAAATCCTACGGATGTATTCCGGAAGATGAGAAAGAGGTCCAGTTATCCCTCTTATCTTAAATTATTTTTAGGGGGAATATTGTGAAAAATACCACCAAGTTGTTCGCTATAACCATAGCAATCCTATTCAGTCTTGCTATGGCAGGCTGTAGCAAATCAGATAAAGATTCCAAAGAAATCATCGCAGGAACGTCTCCTGGACCTTATGGACACATGTTTAAAACTGCTATTGCACCTGGTTTGGAAAAAGCAGGTTACACTGTTAAAGTTCTAGAATTTAGTGATTATGTCCAACCAAACCTGGCATTGGCTAACAAAGAGATTGATGTAAATCTATTCCAGCATAGAGTTTACTTAGATAAATTCAGTGCAGATCATAATTTGGATCTCTCAGCTATCATTACCGTACCCACAGCCGCTGTCGGTATTTATTCTAATGAATACAAATCTATTGCAGATTTACCAGACGGGGCAAAGGTCTCTATCGCAAACGATCCTACGAACTTAGCCAGGGCTTTGAAAGTCCTTCAGCAGGCTGGTCTCATTGAGATTAATCCTGATATCGATGTTACAAGAGCCTCTGAAAAGGATATAGTCAGTAATCCTAAGAATTTAGAAATCCTTCCTGTAGAAGCGGCTCAGCTTCCCCGGACTGTTGATAGTGTGGATGCTGCCGCTGTTAATGGGAATTACGCTTTGGCTGCGGGAATGTCTCTTAAAGAGGCTATTTTCATTGAAGACTTACCAGAAGAGTACAAAAACCTATTGGCTATTCGTACAGAAGATGTGGACACAGAATTGGCTAAGCTTCTGGAAGAGATTGTTAGATCTGATGACTTCCGGAAAGTTATGAATGATCCCAATGATATTTTTGAAGGATTTACCAGACCAAACTGGTGGGTTGACTAGGCCATTGATTATGATGAGAAGGGGGAGTCTTCGGGCTTCCTCTAATAGAGGTGGGATTTGATTATATTTGAAGATGTTTGTGTCAGTTATCCTTTGAAGGGCGGGGATAGCTTTATGGCGGTGAAGAACTTTAATCTAACGATTGAAGAGGGAACCTTATACGGAATTGTCGGTACCAGTGGAGCAGGTAAAAGTACTCTGATTCGAACTTTGAACCTACTAGAGCGACCTTCTTCCGGTAGTATCTATGTGGATGGTCAGGATATATCCTCTCTAGGAGGAAAAAAACTACAACAGTATCGTCGTACTACGGGAATGGTGTTTCAGCATTTTAATTTGATCAAGCGTAAGACTGTTAGGGAAAATATCCTGTTCGCTCTTAATGCGGGTGAAGCTTTTAAGACAAAAGAAGAGAAAGAGACACGCATAACAGAGTTACTGAATCTTGTTGGTTTATCAGATAAGGCCGATTCTTATCCTGCACAACTAAGTGGAGGACAACAGCAACGTGTTGGTATTGCCAGAGGACTGGCTAATAATCCTAAGCTGTTATTATGTGATGAGCCTACATCTGCATTAGATGCAGAAACAACAGAATCAATTCTAAACCTTCTCAAGTCTATCCATAGGCAGTTAAATATAACGATCTTAATCATCACCCATGAGCTGGATATTCTTAAGAAAATATGCACCCATGGGGCTGTTATGGATCAAGGATTATTGCGTGAATCAGATACGGTTTATAATCTGTTTGCCAAGGCGAAAGATCCCTATACCAAAAGCTTAGTCGCCCATAGCTTTCAAATGGATGAAAAATTCCCGATCAGTGAAGATCAGGTTCTGATTAAGTTGATATATCGGGACGCAGAAGCTAATGAACCTTCTTTTGCAGAAGCGGCTAAGAAATATTCCGTTCAAATGAATATTATCCACGGTAAGATTGATTATATCGCGGATAAGCCATTAGGTATGCTTAAGATAATGTTAATGGGGTCTGAAGAAGAGATGGTCAAATGCATCAGGTATTTCTTGGAAACTGTTAATGAAGTGATCCTGGAATCAAATAACCCATTATCACTATCTTTAAAATCATCATTACAAGGGGCCCTATATAATGAGTGAAGTATTTACATTGGAAACTATGATAGACATTAAGGATGCCCTTGCTCAGACTTCTCAAATGGTAGGTATCTCCCTGTTCTGGGCTATCATGGGAGGAATCCCTTTAGGATTAATCTTATACCTGACTTCCAGTCTATATTTTAATCCATCAAAGGTGGCTTATAATATTAGCTCCCTCATTGTTAGTATCATCCGATCTATTCCCTTTGTTATCCTATTGGTTCTCCTTTTGCCATTAACAAGATTAATAACAGGAAGCACGATTGGATCCCTAGCGGCTTCGGTTCCCTTGAGTGTGGCTTCCATAGCCTTCATTGCCAGATTAGCTGAGAATTCTTTTCAGAACGTTGAAAAAGGGGTTATAGAAGCGGCTCTGGCTTCAGGTGCTGGTAATCTGTCTATTATAAAGGATGTCCTTGTTACAGAAGCTCTTCCTTCTTTAGTTAATGACATCACTGTCACCGCTATCAGTTTAATAGGATATTCTGCCATGGCCGGTATTGTCGGAGGAGGAGGGATTGGAGACCTGGCTATAAGATTTGGTTATTACCGTTATCAGACAGGTGTTATGTTGCTTACTGTTTTCATCCTTGTGGTGTTAGTTCAGCTAATTCAATGGTTCGGTGATTTGCTGGTAAGAAAACTAAGTCACAAATAAGATCTTGCAAAAATTCCCATGGGCATTATATGTTAAGTAGACGTTTATCAGTTCTTTGTGGGAGTTATTATGTTATCCATTATTAAGAGTATCGCAAAGGTATTTGCTGCTTTGAACTCAAATAGTAAAGCCTCAGCCATTGCCCTTGCTGTTAGTTCTGCTCTTCTTTTAGCCTTTATTCCTTCTGGTAATTTGATTTGGATCATTATATTACTAATGTCTATCCTTCTGAGAGCAAATTTGGCCTTTGAGATTGTTTTTATTCTCATATTCAAGGCTTTGTATTCTCTCATAGGCGGCTCAATAGAAGGCCTGGGCTGGACCTTAATGAACGTAGACAGTATTAAGGCCACCATTTACATGCTTCTTAATATGCCTTTAGCCATATTCTTCGGTATTAATAATTCCCTTGTTATAGGCGGCTTGGCTGTTGGATTAATCTGCTGGATTCCTTTATTTATCCTTAGCTTATTCGGGTTAAAACTATTCAGAACAAAAATATCTCCAGCCATTGCTAATCTTAAGTTTGTTAAAGCTATTAAAAAACTACCCCTGATAGGAACACTGTTAAAGGCTGTCAAACAATATAATGGAATGTATAGGTAGATATGATGAAAAAGAAAACTAAGAAAGCGCCAGGATTATTCAGCAAACCAATAAATCCCAAAACATGGGAAAAGAAGTATATTGGCAAATTATACCTGCCTCAGGATATTACATTTTTAGAGTCTATTTCTAAAACTATTGATGGCAAAATCGTCATTGACGTAGAGAAGTTAGAGAAGAAAGACCGCAAGAAACTAAAAGAATTATCAAAGGTAATCAAGGCAAACCGTAAAGGAATGCGTTTATCCTTATTAATCATACTCGTTCTACTAATCGGAGGGGGCCTTTCCTGGGAGTTATTCTTTAAGAATAGAGTTATCACTAACTTATTAGAGACACAACTGGAAAAAGTATTTGAAGCCCAGGTAGATGTGGATAGACTGGATTTATCCCTCCTTCGTGCTTCCTTTACTATTGGTCATATTGGTATTGCCAATAAAAGTAAACCCATGGAGAACCTGATCGACATTTCGGATATAAAAGCCCAATTGGATAGGGACCAGCTCTTTCGGGGGAGATTTCACATTCTGGAATTGGGATTTAATAATTTGGAACGTGGCAAATCTCGGAAGAGAAGTGGAGCCCTTATCGCGGCCTCCCCTGCACAAACTCCCCTAGCTGATGGTACGACAGCAGATCCGGGGGAGAATGAAGTTGTTACTAAAGAAGAGAAATCCCATTCTTCTATGATAGATCAGATACAGAATTTAGTGGGGGATGTTGATATTTCTCAGCTTCTTAATGAGCAAATGGATAATCTGGATTCCATTGGAAAGATCAAGTCGGCGAATCAGGAAATCAATGACTCTGTTGTGTATTGGGAAGGGCAGACAAAAAGCTGGCAGAGCAAAATGAGGGCTTGGGAACAGAATGTTAAGTATATTCAGTCTTTGAACTCAGGTTCCTTTAAAGATATCAATAGTGCCCAATCCACATTCAAGAAGTTAGGTGAGATAGGGTCTTCGGCTCAATCTGACTACGAACAAGCTCAAAAGGATTACAATAAAGCCCTGGATCAATGGCAATATGGACAAAACTTATACAAAGACGTTCGAACCTCGATCCAGGATGATTACACCTATCTGCAATCCCTGCTAGGTGCGGGATCAACGGAAAAGGTTAGCTGGGCCAGTGATTACTTTGAAGAAGTTCTTGGTGCTCCCATTTCTAAGTACATATCGTGGTATAAAAAAGGGTTGGCCTTTTATAAGGAATTTACCAAGGACAGTGCTAAAGAAAGTAAAACAAAGAAAGAATCAAAATGGGTCGCCAGAAGTCTACCTACAGGTCCAGATTCTCCTCCCCGTTTTGTGTTAAAGCATCTCTATGCTTCAGGAACAGAGTCGGGAATTGATTACAATCTGGAAGTTAATGACATAACCAATAAACCTTCCCATTGGAATAAGGAACCTAATATTAATATCGAATGGGATCATAGTTCTACCGGGGCTAGCTCTGCCTATGTAGATTTGTCCGGCGCAAAAATCTCTATGGTTGCTATACCCTTTCAGGTTGGTAATTATTTAGCTCCTGTAGGAGTTGATGATGTAAAAGGTCACTTAGCTGTTGACGGGAGTATGTTAGTTCAAAGTGACAGCAATACAGGTTCTTCCGCTCTTAATATTGGTTCTTTATCTCTTAATATTCCTTCCTTAGATATAACGACTGGTGATACCGAATCGAATATAATCAATCGAGTGATTGTTAAGACCTTACAAGAGGCTAAGGATATCAATGTGGATGGAAAATTCACTGTCGATGAAGATAATACATTGGATCTGTCTGTCTCGTCCTCATTGGATTCTGTCTTTACTGATGCTATGGGTAATTTGATTAAAGAAGCTAGTGCTACAGCTCTTGATGAATTAGATAAGCAATGGGGGGACTACTTAAAAGAACCTTTAGCCATGCTTGATACGGATATGGGTGAATTAAAGAATTATGTCAATCAGATGGATTCTTATGATAATATGTTGAAGAGCTATCAAAGTTTGGCTTCCCAAAAACAAGAACAGTTACAAAAAGAAATCGAAGAACGTATAAAGAAGGAAGCAGAAAAGCGACTAAAAGATGCATCAAAAGATGCGGCAGACGCTCTTAAGAAAGGATTGGGAGGTCTGGGCTTTTAAGATATCATCATAATTTTTGACCAGGAGTTTATATTTGTACAGTCCAGCACCAGATAGGTATGACAATAAAGTATTCAATCGCTGTGGTAATAGCGGCTTAAAATTATCAGCGATCTCATTAGGGTTATGGCATAATTTTGGAGACGTTACTATATATGACAATAGCCGAGCTATGGCATTACGGGCTTTTGATCTGGGAATTACCCATTTTGATTTAGCCAATAACTATGGCCCCCCTTCAGGAAGTGCAGAACGGAATTGGGGGAGGATCTTAAAGGATGATTTGTCCGCCTATAGGGATGAATTAATCATATCTACCAAGGCAGGGTACACTATGTGGCCCGGTCCCTATGGAGATTGGGGATCCCGTAAATACCTGATTTCAAGTCTGGATCAAAGTTTAAAGCGTATGGGATTGGAATATGTAGATATCTTCTATCACCATCGCCCCGATCCTGAAACGCCTTTGGAAGAAACGATGAGAGCCCTTAGTGACATTGTTAAATCAGGAAAAGCTCTCTATGTTGGTTTGTCCAATTATTATAACCCTGAGTTGGCCCAAAAAGCTTATCAGCTCTTAAGAGAGATGGGGACTCCCTGTCTCATCCAACAAGTGAAATACAATATCTTTGACAGACGGGTGGAGCAGGAAGGTTTACTGAACTTGCAGGAGAAGGAAGATATTGGTGTGATTACCTTTTCTCCTTTGGAGAAAGGAATATTAACCAATCGGTATCTCAAGGACATTCCCCAGGATTCCCGCTTAGCTAGTGGTTCTCCTTTTTTGAAGGAACAGGATATTAACAATGATGTTCTGGAAAAAGTTAGACTGCTGAATGATATGGCGTCCCAAAGGAATCAAACCCTAGCCCAAATGGCCTTAGCCTGGAATCTATCCAAGTCCTCTGTCTGTTCCGTATTGATCGGAACGAGCAAGGTCTCCCAGGTAGAAGATTGTGTTAAAGCAACGGAAAACACTAGCTTCACAGAGGAAGAATTAAAGAAAATCGAAGATATCGTTCGCTAAATCAAGGCCGGTTTTAACCGGCCTTCTTTATACCCCTTTCATAGCTTCTACACCGCTTTCCCTTCACAAATCCTAACCGTTAAGTACTTTTGTTAAGTAAAAATCAAAAAAACATGGAAAAAACTTCAAAATTCGCAAAAAAACTTTCAAAAAACTTCTCGATATTCCGGAAACAGCTGAGAAGAAGCCTATGTAAGGGGAAGAACCAAAGCCCACAAGCCAAGGACCCAAGCATACCGGCTTTCACCCCCTCTCCTTACCCCCAGGCGTTGCCCAGGGAAATAAACAACAAAAGAAAAGGAACAAGGTGATTGTAAACTCCCAGGCTAAAGGCCACAGCCGAGGAGAACAAAGCCTAAAGTTCCGGGCTTACTAAAATTATCCAGTAAGCCGTAAGGCGAAGTATTTTGAATCAGATCAAGGAAGAAGTAAGAAGATAAAGCGCAGTGTACATCCAGTACATGAGTATTTAGCTTCTTGCTGATGACGCAGAGATGATTCAAAAGACCCAGCCGCAAGGAGAGTTATATTTATGATTAATTACTATCTACACCAAAACAAACTAGGAACAGCAAAAGAGGGTAGCCTCTTCATCGCACGAGTTAAACCAAACCTTCATGTTAACCATGATGATATGATTGGCTTGATGGCAAATAAGAACACCACCGTATCCCGACAGGACATAGTGGTTGTTATGGATCTACTAAAGGAAGTGTTAGAAGAACAATTAGTATTAGGGAATACGGTTAGTACGAACATTGGACGCTTTTATGTATCCCTGGGAGGAGGCTTTGCTTCTACTTCCGATGAATATGATTCTACGAAACATAGCCTTCGGATAAAAGCTAAACCTAACACCCAATTAGTGAGTACCGTACAAGGTAAGAGTAGCGTTACCAGAGTTCGCTATAATCCTGTGACTCCTGTTATCGATACGATCTATGATATGACAAGCCAGAGCTTTAGCTCTGATCTAGGAGCAGGATCTCTTATTGAACTTAGGGGTAACTTATTTAAGGGTGAAGATTCTGATAAGGCAGGTGTGTTCTTTGTTAATTCTGATACGGATGTTGTGACTAAGATCAGCTCTGTTTATAGGACGTTGCCTTCTAGTATTTTGCTTTCCATTCCTGAGGATTTGGAAGCGGGGAATTACAAGGTTGAGGTTCGGACTATGTCGGGATCTGTGTTGAGAACTGGATCTTATTATGATGAAGTGACTGTTATGTAGATCTCCCGTAGAACTACATAAGTTCTGATTTAAGCCCTCTTGGTTACGGCCAAGGGGGCTTTTTTATTTGTCCAGTGGAGAATTCTGTAGGTGACAGCTGTGGGGGAGGGAATTTGTCAATTGAGGAATTCTGTCATTGTCAATTGTCAGGTGGTCTGGGTGACAGGCTAAAAAGGTGTGGGTGACAGGCTAGAATGGTCTGGGTGACAGGCTAGAATGGTCTGGGTGACAGGCTAGAATGGTGTGGGTGACAGGCTGAAATTCCGTAACTGTCAATTGGGGGAGAAGGGGCAAGACATAGGTAACACTTTGGAGGTGTTTCGGTGCCCTGGATGGAGAAAAAAACTATGGATCTGAAAGAGGAACCTTAAAGTCTGTAAATATGTTGTATAATACTCGAAATCTTTGATCTAGAAGATAATGAGCTTTACACAAATTTATTTGCAGACTCAATAATGGATCACACTCATGTTAATAAGGATAACTATTCGCTTTTGTGAATACATCCATAGATTCAAAGTAACATTTTATAGACTGTTCTTTGTTACCATCAATCGTATAAAAGATCTCTATTTCTAAGCTATCATTCTTTTTTATAGAATCAGGAAAATATATTTGTACTGAATAACTACCTAAATCTGGATCTTCTGTATTATATCCATAATAATGTACACCTCCTGTTGGATTATATTTTCGGCTTTGCGGTTTATTATTAATATCGTAATAGAGTTCATAATTTTCAGGAGTATTCTCAAAATACCATATTTGGTAAAACCTCATCTCAGTTGTTCTCGACTCGATAGTCTTTTCCCCATTCCCTATCAAAACCTTAGTAATTTTAATATCAGTATTTTTCTCAATCGGCTTGTTCATATATTGAATATTAAAAGAAACATAATCTATATAATCATATATTATTCTTTTAAATAAGATGAGATTCTTCTCTGTTGAGGGGCCTGCTAGTGAAATATCCAATGCATATATTTCCTTATCCATTAAAATCGAAAAACCATTATCTAAATTAACATTCATATACGTGGTATAAGTCATAGAATCATAATATGATTTACAAGAACACAAACTCAAAATCAATGAAATAACGAATACTAGCCTAATCATTGAAGTACCAGAAATTGTTTTCTTTATACCAATCATCTTCTCCAAACACATCATGTCCATAGTAATACTCCGATATAGAACTTTTATAGACTGCCCAAGTAGCGACATCCACCATAGCATGATTAAAATTCCCTGGCCATATCTTTGATGATAACCAGCTTGGTTTATTTGTTTCATCTACATTGTAAAAGTTATAAGTTCCTGCATACTGAGGCCTTCTTTCAATCTGTCCTGTAGTCCGATTAAATACTACCTCGAGACCCTCATCACTTATATACTTAAAGTTATCGGTACCCTCACCTGATGGTCCATGAAGAATGGATGTCTCACTACTTAATAAATTAAGAGTTAGGGTTCTACCATTATCAAATACTAATTCATGATTATAATCTTTTTCTTTTAAATCCAGTAATTCTTTATCTTTATAATTGGTCAACATATTTAAGTCTTCTTGGCTTAAGTTATCGAATAGATAATGCTCACCTAAAACATATCTACCATTGAAATGGAGTGTTGTATCCATATCAGCCTTGTTTATATTTGAGATCACAGCTGTCCAAAATAAATACTAAAAAGGGTATTATAAAAACCGATCTCCAATTAAAATAAAATCGACTAAAAGATTACAATAAAAGGAAATCGGCTAATGAGCCATCAGAATACCACTTTTTCACAACTTCTTCAATTTATTCCAAGACATGATTTTGTTAAGTTAATTAAAAAGTATAAAGGAGACTTTCACTCCAAAGGATTTAGCTGTTGGAATCAATTTACTGCAATGCTGTTTGCTCAGCTTTCAGGACAAAAAGGACTTAGGGGTATTGAAAAAGGATTAGAAGTCAATAGTAGCAAGCTCTATCATATGGGATTATCCAAAGTCAAAAGATCTACACTATCCTATGCTAATAAGAACCGTGATTCTAAAATCTATGAAGAACTTTTTTATCTATTATTAAATAAACTACATAATGACCGTCACAAACATAAGTTTCGATTCAAGAATCCTCTCTATAGTATTGATGCAACCACGATAGACTTATGCTTGAATATGTTTCCTTGGGCTTCCTTTAGAAAAAAGAAAGGAGGGATTAAACTCCATGTCAAACTCAATCACTCTGGATATATTCCTTCTGTTCTAACCATGACAGATGCTAAAGAACATGAAGTAAATCAGTTAACACAAATGAAGGTTCAATCCGGTGACAGTGTAGTATTTGATAGAGGCTACAATAACTTTAAGATCTTTTCAAACTATTGTGCTAGAGGTATTTATTTTGTGACTAGGTTAAAATCCAATTCAGTCTTTGACATACTTGAAGACTATGATGTTGATCATTATGAAAATATAAATTGTGATCAGGATATACAAATGACTGGATATTCTACCTATAAGGATTGCAGAAAGTTATGATCCTGATACAAACAAGACCATACGCCTATTAACAAATCAATTGACATGGTCTGCCAAGACAATTAAGCAGAATCTTAAGATTAAAAGCTTTCTCGGTACTAGTCAAAACGCCGTCATGACACAGATCTGGATATGTATGATAACCTGTTTGTTATTAAAATATATAGCAAAAGAAGCGAATCGAAATTGGACCGTGCAATCTTTAATGGCAATAATCTCTACCTTATTATTCGTAAAACAAGATATATGGATATGGCTAAACAAGTCTAAATTAATCGATGATTTTAGTGAAAAGAATACTGTACAGTTAGGTCTTGCTTATTGAAGTGATTTATTTTGGACAGGTATGATTGTTCATGACTATTGATTTTTTTAACTTTGATTGAAGATTTGGGTATAAAATGGTGATTATTTTGTTATCTTTAGGATTTTATTTGATCACGGGAAAAGGTATGATGTAATATGTTAAATACACATAAGAGGATATTTATGGATAAATTAAATTTATATATATTTACAGAAGATGTAACACCCATTATCACATTTACCATTGATAATAACAGTTTTGTTTTTTTAGCAAAATTTGCTAGCATATTTGATATAGATTTGAGAACAAATCATGAAATTGTGCCAATAATTATTAATGACATTAGAAAAAAAGAGCTTCTTAAAATGCTTCAAGAAGCATCAAATTATTATGGAAAGAGAATCCTTAAAATATATTCCCTTCTATCTGACATTGAAGATGATAAAAAGTTTAGTTTTGCCGTTACATCAGATGAATTTGAAGAAGAACTAATTGATAATATTCAAATTCAACTGAAATTCATGAACATGGATCTTGAAGGAATTGAATTGATAGATGCTATTGAAAATTATATCAAATTAAAAGATGAAATAGATACGAAATTTCTTAGCAAATATAACATGATTCACTATGATGGAAGTAAAACTGTAAAAATTGGTGAGCAAGATAAAAAGAAAAGAGTTTGTAGGTTTTGTGGTAAATCAATTGTTAAAGGTAAATCTTTTAATAGTATAGCTCATGTAATTCCAGAATCATTAGGTAATAAAAAAATATTTTGCCACGATGAATGTGATCAATGTAATGGAGGATTAATTAAGACCTTAGAAGATTCTCTTGGAAGCTATTTGGAAGTATTTAAAACAACTTGGCATGTAAAAGGAAAAAGAGGTGTTCCAAAAATAAAGTCTAAAGATGGTAATCTTGAAATAATAAGCCTTAAAAATAACCCTCTACTAGAGAATAATGAAGAAATAAAAAACATATTATCACAAATTAGAAGCAGACCAGAAGTATTAATTTTGCAGAGGAATTCTGATGGTTCGAAAATCGATCCATTTAATATAAAATATCAATCAACTAATAAGATTAATCCTCAGGATATATATCGAGCTTTCTGTAAGATGGCTATAGAAATCGTTCCAGCTGAACTATTAAATAAGCTCGAATTTACAAACCGTTTTATTCATAAAGATGTGAAATTAACAAAACTTCCCAAAATTGCAATGACAATTCATCCCGAGCTTTTTCTCAAACATCCAGAAATTTCTTTATACTATCTAAAACAAAATGATGAGAATTTACCAAAGATTGTTATCGAAATTGAAATATGGACTTATGCATTTGTTTGTATTGTACCAACATCTGAAAATGAAATTACTGATTATCTTTCTGAAGAGAAATATAAGAAATATTTTGATACATTTTATTTCTACAAAGGACATAAATGGAATTTTGAGGATTTTTCACTAGATGAATTACGAGATTTCAATATGAATATACATTTTAATCAAGAAGATACAAGTTTAGAAAATGAAAAACACACACCATCATAATAATGGTATTTAACAATCGCATGCAACTGACAAATTTTTTGTCACCCTTTTTGAATACTCAAAAAGGTCGCCAACCCTGCGGGACAAAATTGCAACTGATGCGGGCGTTCTGTGGGATTATGAATTAGTTTTAAAAAAAAGAATGAGGTAACTTGATGATATGAAGGTGAATAGTAATATTACACATTTTTTAGATTTTCCGGAAAACAATAAACTCTATACAGAAATGTCTAGGAAATCTGTAGATTTACTATTTAATATTGAAATGTTATATAAAAATAAGAATAGATTAGACTTTGTATATCATGAACCAGATAATTTTATTCTTGAATGCAATAATTTAATACGAAATGCCATTTTTTTAGTTGAAAAAGCAAATAAGTCAAAAACAAAATACCCATGGCTAAAAGAATTTATTGATGATTTTAAGCAAAAATACCAGAACGAATTTCTATTATTGAAGAAAATCAGAGACAACTCAATGCACCAGGAGTTTTTGATTTCCGAGGGGACTATTGAATTTGGTTTATTTAGAATCATGTCACCAATAGATTACAAATTAAAAATTGGTATGGTTGATATTAAAGAAGAAAAAAATATTGATCCACAATATTTATATTCATCAACGACTTCATTCTTTCATAAAATTCTATTTCTCCATCAATATATGTTTATGGATATAAAGCATATAGCTTTAAATGAATGTTTAGGAGTAACAAGAAGGTGGCTCTGTCGAATAAAATACAATGATAACAATAAAAAAAGCAAAACTGAAGATATTGATATTTATGATTGCATTTCAAAATTTACAAGTAATTTAATTGTTGGAATCTCTAATGCATTTAAGAATGAGTATTCAATAGATGAAGAAAAGATATATTTCTGCCACTATCCAAATAAATATAACAATATCAATACAATATTAGAAATTGATTTTTATCCAGATTTTTTTTGTAAGCAATGGGTAGGAAATATAAAACCGCTGAATCTTAAATTCAACTATGAACACTGGGTCCATGAACAGTATATCGAGCGGAATAATGCTTATATGAAATTAGTCGATAATTTACCTGATGATAGAGGCCAATTATTAGAAATGATGGAATCGTATACTGATATTCAGATAGAAGATTTCAAAGAGCAAGACGAATATAATAGATACACATCATTTATAACATTTCCTCATTATTATATAAAATCTATACTTACAATTGATACCATTTTTGAAATAGATTTTTCTTTACTCTTAAACTTACAAACTATTGGGTTGAAGTACATACAAGAAATAGATGTGAAATTTGACAATGTATCTGATGAAAATATTAATAAGTATCTACAGGTTTTAGGTATTGAAATAAAAAAGTTGCATCAGAATATATTGGATGTATTTGATTCTGAAGATGAAAATAGAAATAAATAAATAATATAACCATAAAAAGGAAGAAATGATGAATACCGATTATAAAAATCCACAGAACAAAGTTTTGAACTTGACAATCCTATTGTCACAATCTGTGCTCCTCAGCTTCGCTGGCACAGATTCCGCCAATGCACGGCTTGCAAGTTAAAACGGCATTATATTTCACTAAAAAATTTAGGAGCAAAATGGATTTTATAGAATTCAAGAAAGAAATAACAAAAGGGACAGGAAAAGCTTTTTTGATGATTAAAAAGAATAAAAATTATACTCATCCTGAAATTGACAAAATAATCTTGGACGCAGCAAAGAATAATTTGTCGTATGACCCTCAATGTGAAGGTTCAAGAGCTATTTATATTAGTCATATAATATCAGAGTATAAAAATGGGAATGAAATCTCCAATCTTCTAATAAATTATTTCAAAAGAATGCGAAAGGATGATTGGGGTGCTTTTCAGGTTTTTGAATTAATGAAACTATTCTTTCTCGAAAAAAAAATTGATATTAATAAGATATATAAAAAAGCTGAATGGTATATAACTCATTATGAGGATGATGACACACCAGGAATCGAAGAATTAATTGATCTAGAGAAGGAAAAAGGATTTTTATTTATTGCTGAAGTGATCGGAAAAATAATTGAAAAGAATTCTGATTTTGTTATAAATGATTGGCCCATATTGTATTTTGAAGAAAAACATAAACTAAATGCCAATGAAGAATTAAAAGAAGAATCTAAAAAAAACAAGTATGTATTAAACTATTTGAATAATTATGAAGACAACCATATTGGGAAGTTGGAGAATCAAAAAAAAAGAAAAACAGTAGATGAAATAATCGATATCATTAATATTAGAGAAAAATCTTATCCTAGGTTTTGGTGTAAAAATGCAAATACAAAAGAATTATTAGTTTTAGCAGATTTTCTAGATTCTCTAAAAGATGAAGAAAAAATTAAAACTACAATACAATTATTGAGTGTTGCAGAATATCCAAAAAATTATCAAAATTTGTTAAAGTTTCTGGATTCAAAAGATGAGAATATTTTGAGATATACCTTAAGAGCATTATCACGCTTTAAGAATAATGAGATAAGAAATATTGCCTTAGAGTATTTAAATAAACATAATATCGAGTCATTGATAATGTTAAAAAATAATTTTTTAGAAAGCGATTGTGATCTTATATACAAGAAATTAAAGGAAATAAAGAATCCTTTTGATTTTCATGATTGGGCAAAATATATAACAGATATTTTTAAAATAAATAAAACTAAAAGATCAAAAGAAATCTTGGAATACATTTATCGTAAATTGTACTGTGGAATTTGTAGGACAGACGTTGTTAAAGCAATGATGTTTAATAATTTAATTACAGATGAGATTAAAGAAGAAACTAAATATGATTCATTTATAGAAACGAGAGAAATATTTACTACAACAAATGAAATATAACAAAGTCTTGGAGCAGAATTAGCCTCTAGTCACAGAAACTTATTGAGCATTTTCAGCACCAATTGTCTATTCAGCTTAAGACGACGTTATCAACAACTAATATACCAGTTGATTGGATTTTGCTCCAAGAGATATATGTGACTGTTCTGTTGTCGGTTATATGAGTATAAATCCTGGTAGTCGATATATTGGAGTGTCCTAGCAACTCTTGTATGGTTCGTATGTCGTACCCTGCCTAATTGTATGAACTGTTGCTTGATTAATCCTGAGGGAAATAGGGTCAACCAATCTTTGCGACCCTTTCCTCCACTCGCTGTTATTATTTGTTCTCAAAATCCAAATCCTTTAAACGTAGATTAAAGCATTCTCTTAACCGTAAACCTCCTCCATATATTGCATTGAAATGCCTGACGTTGGGTGGAAAAGGATACACTCTTTTTCAACACCAAATAGGTAAGATAGTCTTTTAATGCATTTTCTGAGAAATCATCCTCTGGGTAATCCGAAAAATACTTCAAAAAAGAATTAAGCCAATGTAGATAAGTCTTTTCAGTAGCATAGGATTTATGTTGAAACCGTAATTCCCTTTTCATTCGTTGAATATAATTGGTCCCCTCTGTGGTAATATCCGGAGGCTTAATCTCAAAAAGGTCGCTATTTACTCTTGTGAAAATGGAGATTGCCACTGTAGCTTGTTCAATCAGCCATTCTTTATAATGGATAGATAAACTTTCATAAAAGGCCTTACGGTTTTCTGTTATGCTTAGTTTAGGATTGTATGATTTGTTAAATTTTCTGACCCATGTTGAAAAGAATGGGATTTTCTGCTGTTTTATTTTCAGATTATTCTTAAGGTAGTATGGTATGGTCCTCTGAACAATGGTTTATATTGTTCATAACTATTGATTTTTTAACTTTGATTGAAGATTTGGTTATAAAATGGTGATTATTTTGTAGTTTTTAGTATTTTATTTGATCACGGGAAAAGGTGTGATGTAATATGTTATGTGTACACATAAAAGGTGAGATTGAGATAATGGGTGAAAAAAAGATTGATATCATCAAAATTCTAAATGATTCCGGAATTATTACAAAGAATGAGGCAATTGAAATTCTTTGTAAAGACGAGCGCTTATCAGATGAGAACGTAAGAATTCTTTATGATATATCAATATTTTATTACAGGATATCAGAACCTATCATTCGTCCAGAACAAAATGGATTATGGACTCTCACTGCTATTTCAGAAAATGAAAGAGATTGGCTAGAAAAATCAGTAGAAAAATTGAATGTTATAGAACTGCAAGCTCGGATATACGATATACTCTGGAATCTAGATAAGAAAAATACTATCAACATTGAATTGTGTATTAAAAAATATAAAGAGCTTGCACAAAAATTAATTGAGACAAAAGAGCCCAATGACCTAGATGTAATAAATGCACTTCAACGGGCTTTTTATCTATCTTCATTTTACAGGAGAAAAAATGAAATTATCTTTAACGATACAGTTGGAACGATAATAAATATTATTATAGATCATTCAAGTGATCCTCAATTGCAGTTATTGGAGCTATTAATAAATTACAATTTAGAAATGCCAGAGTCAATTATCAATATTGCATATAGTTGGACTAGTATTTATCAAAACAAAAAAAATATTTCCGGTATTGAAAAATCATGGGAGCTATGTCTTAAACTTTCTAATAACAATAAAAATCTTCTAGAAAAATATTTGTTTGAATATGCTGCAGCTTTAGAAAAATACTCCGAAAGTTTAAATCCCAAAATAACAAATAATTATCTTGTTGCCGCACATTGGTTAGAAAAAGCGATATTCATTCTTCAAAAAAGTTCAAATACAGTAGATGAAAGAAATCGTTTATACAACAAGATGCGGGATTTGCAGCAAGAAGGAATGAAGTACTTTGGGCAAATTCAAGAAAAGGTAGATTTAAGTGAGATTATTAATTTTACACTTGAGCAGATAAAAGAAAAGGATGTAATCGATGTAATCGTTATACTTGCTCAGTCCTTAGTTCCAGAAATTGACTATATCAAACATGACAATGACATTGAAAAATTTAATAATGAAACATTCTTCACAAGTTTTTTTGCTGGTAAGACATTTTATGATCATGAAGGAAAAATCATTACCAAGAAACATTTAATTGAAGATTCAAAAATCCTTTCAATAAAACATAAAGATAAATGGGATGTTATAATAAGACATAGTGATATTGAACGATTTTATTATACTTATGGTATAATTTTACCTGTTAAAAATTACATCTTTGAAAAATTGCATATAACTGAAACACATATTGAATCTATATGCACTAACAACCCTAATATCCCACCAGATTTTAAAGATTTATGCCTTCGTGGTATTCTGGAAGGCTTCTATGGAAATTTCATGGTTGCAATTTCGATATTGATACCAATGTTTGAAACAATTCTGAGACAGATCCTTAAAAATAATAATTCGACTGATAATAATTTCACACCACATGGAATTCAAGCATCTATTTTGTTGCAGAGTTTACTCGAAAAACAAGAAATTATAGATGCAATTGGTGAAAACAATGTAATAGATCTAAAGCTTCTCCTGCTTGAACCATCCTACTCAAATCTTAGGAATAATGTTTCTCATGGTCTCCTACCATCAGCAGGATTCTATAGTCATAAAGCTGTTTATACGTGGTGGTTATTCATTAAATTAATATTGAATAATTGGATAACAGAAAAAGAAGACACATAACAATCGCATGAACCAGATTTTCCTATGGCACAAATCCTGCTTATTCTGCTTCGCAGGCAGGATTTCCGCCATGTACGGAAAACAGGTTATGCGGGCGTTATGTTTATAAAGGAAATTCTTTATGAAAATTAAGTCCATTGAAATAAGAAAGTTTAGATCAATTGATAATTGTAAAATTGAATTTAATAATATTAATGCAATCGTTGGTCAAAATAATAGTGGAAAATCATCTATAATAAGAGCTCTAAATGCTTTTTTTAATTTTAGTGAAGAATCAAAGTATTTTTATGATGGATTGCATAACTATACAAATTCTTCAATACCCAAGATTATTATCCAATTTTCAGAAATTAGAGATATTGCTAAATACTCAGATTTTTTAAATGATAATATTCTTGAAATCCAATTTGCTTATAGCCAGTCAACGAAAAAAGCTTCTTATAAATATAAAAAAATGGTGACTTCAGAATTGCACATGAGATCCTGACATCTTCTTTACATTCTGATATTGCGTATATTTACATACCTCCAAACAGAAATTCAGATCAACTTAAATGGCAAGAGGATACGTTAATCAAACAATTAATTATTGAATATTTAAATAATGAAACCCGAAAAAGGGATACACTAACTCCCAAATTTAAAGCAGCAACAGATTATCTTAATTCTTCTGTATTTATGAAAATTACAAAGGAAATAGAAAAATACTATTCTCTAAAACATAAATTTAATTTTGATTTGTCATATGATAATGATATAAATTTTTCTAAGTTCCTTCATAATATTACTTTACATATAAAAGAAGGTTCCGTTTCGAATCTATTAGACGATTGTGGTACCGGTCTTCAAAGTCTAACGATTATAGCTTTACATCGTGTCCTTGCAAAATTAAGACATAAAAATATTATTATTGGGCTTGAGGAACCAGAAACAAATCTTCATCCACAGGCTCAAAGAGAATTAATAAATTCTATTAAGAATGATTCTGAAACATCAATTGAACAAATCGTATTCACAACACACTCTACTGTTTTAATTGATAATATTGATCACCGATGGATTTCTTTAGCAAGAAAAGAAAATGATGAAAGAAGAGGCTTTAATACAAAAATTAATAAGTTGAAACGATCTTTTTTTCAAGATCATAATATTCAAGAGTTTAATTACAATCAATTTCATTACTATCGCAATAGCGATTTTTTTTATGCAAATTATATAATTTTTGTTGAAAGTAAAAATGATGCTGAAGTTGTTAAATATTTAGCCTCATTAAATTCAATAGATTTAGATCTATATGGAATTAGTATTGTAAATATTGACGGAGTCAAAAATTTACCATATCCATTCTTCACTGTTAAAGATCTTAATCTTCCTTATATTGTAATCTTAGATAAGGATTATTTTATTCCGTACTTAAATGATGATATGGAACAAAGTCGTGATAATCAAGGATTTCCTAAATATCGTTATGAATATAAGACAAATATTTTGCTAAATGATTTGATTCCCAATGAACGAAAACAAAATGAAATCCTTGGATTATTAAGAACTAATCATAGTAAAGCTTTAGATAAGTTATCTGAACATAATATAATTTTAATGAATTACAACTTAGAAATGGATTTATTATGCTCATCCAAAGCTGTTCAAGAAATGCTGAATAAATTGAATATTACAAATGCTAGTAATAAAAATGTTCATTTTCTATTAACAGAGAGAAAAAAGGCAATAAAGAAGCTTGAAAATATTATTCATGTCCTTAAAACATTAGAAAATAGGAATTTACCCAATTCATATAAAAGAATAAAAAATATTACGGAAGAATTAGTAAAAAAAATATAAACATAACAAAGTTTTGCAGCAGTCAATCCTACTGTCATGAAACCTGCTTTTCTGTTTTGCAGGCAGGTTTCACGCCAGCTTAACGGCTTGCAGCTGAAAACGACGTTCTACGGACACTAGGAGCGAAATATTGATTTGTTTGAACCGTTTCTTTTTCAAATACAGAACATAATTAATCATACTTCGTATTATGGAGAATTTATTAAACTATAGAAAATACAACTGGAAAGTATGCTAATTTATGCTACACTTTGAATTGATATTTTTGTTCAATTATAAATTTTATAAAAAAATCAGATTAGAAAGTTTCCAATGAAATAATTGAAAATAGCGGAGGTATAGATGATGATTTTGATTAATGCTCAGTGCAGTTGGTTTAATTACTGATAGCAAATTGTACATGAAGCAATATCATATATTAGCAATAACAGCTTTAGCTATCAATCAATTGCACTTTTACCACTTGTAACAACAAAACGTAAAGGAGCATAAAATGCAAAAAGAAAAATTACTCGAATATTGGAAAAGAGAAGAGACTCGTGTTTTTCAGGGATGGGATTTCTCCTCCATAAGAAATCATATGACAGAAGGTGAACTTCCATGGAATTATCACGCTTTAGCTAAACAGTTAATCCTCCCTGATTCCAAAATACTGGATATGGGAACTGGTGGTGGGGAGTTCCTTTTAAGTTTAAATCCTTATGCTGGTAATACATTTGCAACAGAAAGTTATCTTCCTAATTTTAATTATTCTCAAAAAAAACTTAATGAATCTGGCATAAATTTATCTTATATAGAAGAGGATAAGCCTTTTCCCTATTCTGATAATTTCTTTGATGTTATTCTGAATCGTCATGAATCTTATGATGTTAATGAACTTAAAAGAGTTTTAAAAACTGGAGGAATATTTGTATCACAGCAGGTAGGCGGTAAAAATAATCTAGATTTCTCTATATGGCTACTTGGAAAAGATCCAGGAATTACAGATCATTCTTTTAACTTATCAAGGGAAGTTGAAAAATTTGAATCAGCAGGATTTACTATAATTGCAAAAGATGAATTCTTTCCTGTAACTTCATTTACAGATGTAGGGGCTTTTGTATATTTTGCCAAAATAATTGAATGGGAATTCCCTGGTTTTACTGTGAATAGTTATAAAGACAAATTATTTGAGCTTCAAAAGAAAATTCTGAAAAACGGATACTTCGAACTTGTAGAGCATCGCTTTATGATAAAAGCTATGAAAGATTAAGTATAAAAAATAGAAATTGTTGCAGGAGTAGAAATTGCTACTTCTGCACATAAAAAGAATAATAGGATACAAAATATAAAAGAAAGAAATAAAAATGAAAAAGCCGTAGAACAATCCGATGAAATTGACCGTTTTTTGGCATAGGATTGCTCTACGCTCCGCTTCGATGCAAGTCCTACGCCAACCCTTCGCTCCGCTACGGGACAAGCCGGCAAATTATCGGGGCGTTCTACCGAAAAAATCGGTACAGAAAACTTGTTTTATAGAACGGTTACTTTTTTGAAATTATAAATATATTAATCCTGCTGCGCAGGATAGAAACAAGAATTATTATTTAAATATTATAGAAAAAGTAATCGAATTATAGTTTATAAATCCACCATTTTTATGTGCTAAACACTTTGAGTAAGATATATTAATAGGAATTTTACGTTGCATAAATTAATAATTTTTGATATGGGAAATACATTGCTTGATTTTCATAATGGAAATCACACAGATCAAGAGAAAGATCTCATTGGAATAGAAAATATGTCATGCTATTTAAATAATAATTATAATATAAGTGTTTCTTCAAATAGCATTAAAGAGAATTTAATAGACAGGTGGTATTCGGATTTTTTCAAGCGAAAATCATTAATAGAATTAGATATAAATGAATATGTTTCAGAATTTTTGATATTGATTGGAAAAGATAGTATTGAAATAGATAGTTTCGAGTTAATGACTGAGTTTTATAGAGCTTATATAGACGAAGTTATTGTTAATAATGGAGCTATTCAAACTTTAAAAAAATTACATGGTAATATTAACATTGGAGTCATATCAAATTGTATATTGTTCGATGAAATATATGAACAAATATTTCTTAAAGTAGGATTAGGACGATATATAAATAAATATATCTTTAGCTATAGCAGAAAAATAAGAAAACCAGATAAAAGACTATTTAATGAAATGCTTGAATACTTCAATGTATTGCCTCATGAATCTATTATGGTGGGTGATAACATTAATGCAGATTTATTACCGGCAAAAGAATTAGGTATGCAAACAATATTATATAGTAAAAAACATTTTAAAAATGAATTCATCGATTACAGTATTAGTAATTTTGAAGAAATTCCAGCAATAATAGGAATTCTTCAATAAGAAATATGGAATGCCATTATTTGAGGAGAATTGATATTAAACCCGGTAGAACAAAGTTTTGCAGCAGCTGAAAACGACGTTAGGCAGCCTTTCAGGCAGAAGGAATTTATAAATGAGTGCTATTGGAAATAGTAATTTGAAGAATATTATTGAAATATCAGATAGAAATATAAAAAAGGCATACCAAATTATTGATGAATTACAGATCGAAAAAATATGGAAAAATCATTCAGGAAAAGCCAATTTAATAGGATCAGTAAAAACTAATCTATTAATGGATCACCTGGATATTGATTTTCATGTTTACACAAAAGAGTTTTCTATAAAAGATAGTTTTGACGCTATTGGAGAAATATCTCAGTCAACGAAAATAAAAAAAGTAAATTATATAAATATGACTGATTCTGATGATCAATGTATAGAATGGCATTTGGAATATTTGGATGATGAAAATAATATATGGCAAATCGATATAATTCATATTATGAATAATTCGAAATATGCTGGAAAATTCGAAAGGGTAGCAGATAAAATTTTTAAGAAGTTAACTGATGAAAAACGAGAAAATATACTGAAAATAAAATATGAAGCAAGTATGAGAAAAGAAAAAATTATCGGAATAAAGGTGTATCGAGCTGTAATCGATGATAATATAGATAATTATGAAGATTTCTTATTATGGGAAAAAGAAAGTCAGTCTTCAATCATTGATGAATGGGAACCAGAATAAAGATAAACTTTTGGAGAAATAATGGCAGAATCCATCATTAAATTACCATCAAATAATATTGCTATAAATGATTTTGGAAATCCAAATGGAAAAGTAATACTTATTAATCATGGAATGATTGCCAGCATAAAAGATGAAAAACTATTTCAAAAAATAATCGATAATGAGTTCCGAATAAAAGAAGAAGGCAATCATTTTTCTAAAGAAATATTGGATAAATTTATTGATGAAATAGTAATACAGGAAGAGAATAGGGGAGATGCCTAACAAATCGCTGAAACTGACCAAATCTTTGTCATGATTTTTGCCTTCGGGACGATTCGGCAGCTTAGCTCGGTGTTAGCTCCCCAATCAAGAGATTGAGCATGAAAGAAAGAATTAGGAAATTTATAAGTATGGTGCCATGGGTGGCAGGAAGCACTGCCTCTGCATCCACTCCTCCCCCTCAAATTGATGAAGATGCTTTTTGGCAACAGGTATACGACTCAAGAGCTGCATACTATGAAAAGCATATAGGTCAGTTCCCTGACGATATTTTGAAAATGGGGAATATGACCGGAGTATGACCGGGTGGAGGTCTATTCGTATTGCAGGCTGACAAAATAGGGAAAGGTTTTTGGGCATATACTACTTTTGGTATGACCAATCCCGATATGCCAGCTAGCACAATGATGGCAGATTATGAAATTGAAACCGATGAACAAGGTCGAGCAAGTAAATATTCAGGCACATTACAAAGTAAAGAACAGGCGAATAGCCCTAAAGGTTCGGCTGGTTATGGCTACGAAATGCTACTTATAGCAACAGAAAGTGCTGAATGGCCTTTATGGTTTATGCAATGGTCTGCAAATGCAGAGATTTTAAATAACGCAGGCATTCTTGATAGAGTAGAAAAATACCAGGGCCTTACTGTTCAAGATATTCAGGTCGGCGAAAAGGAATCCGTCGATGTTCTTATTGCTAAAGCGCAACATCCGCTTCCAACTGGCATTAATTTACCAAATGGAAAAATGAATCTATTGGTAGCAACAGTTATAACTGATGATGAAATGCAGTGGTCAATGGAAAATGGGCGTGAAGCATTATTGGCTAAGCTAATAGAATCTGGTGTTGGTCAAATAAGTAATCGCAATCGCAAATCAGTGCTTAAATGAGCTAACAAGTGGATGCTGTCGGACTTGTAAAAGCTCCGGCTTCGCCTCCACTTTTACAAGCCGCACAGCCAGGCGTTAGGTTGATTTTTAAATCAAAAAGCACAAATAGGAAAAATACAAAAAATGAGTAGTTTTACGGACTTTGAAAATAGTATCGCTGTTGTTACAGGTGGAGCATCAGGAATAGGTCGAGAGATTACATTCCAGTTGGTTAATATTGGCACCCACGTGGCTGTTTGTGATGTTGACGAAGTTAAATTGGAAAATGTTGTTACAGAAGCCAAAAAAATTAATCCAAATGTAAAAATAACACGACATAAATGTGACGTAGCAAAAGAAGATGAAGTTGAAATTATGGTTAAAGAAGTCGCTAAACAACATAACACTAATTCAATAAATTTGCTTTTCAACAATGCAGGTATCGTTGGCGGACGTTCGTTTATAAAAAGTAGTCAAAAGGAATGGGAAAAAACATTTAATGTTTCTTGGGTTGGTACCTATTTGTGTACTAGATATTTCTTAAAAATGCTTTTAATGTCAAAACAGGGTGTTGTGGTCAATACGTCTTCCGTAAATGCTCTGTGGGCAAGTTTAGGTCAAAAAGAATCACACAGTGCTTATTCAACGGCCAAATTTGCAGTCAGAGGATTTACGGAATCCCTAATTGTTGATTTTCAGGCTAATGCACCACACCTTTCTGCAATGCTTGTTTTACCAGGGCATATAAAAACTGGCATGCCATCACCACCAAAATCATGGCGAAACTCATTTAATGGTATAATTAAAGACTATATTCCAGTTTCTGCAGAAGACGCTGCCATAGTAATAATAAATGCAATAAAGAAAGGTGATTGGCGTGTTTTGATAGGTCAAGACGCTTATGCAATTGATAAAATAGTAAGGGAAAATCCATTTTCAATATATGATTAATTAAAACCAACATATACTGTGATAAATATATAAGAACAACCTAACAACTGCTTGAACCTGATTCGCTAGAGTTGAATATCTTCAAATCTAGCTATCATGCACAAGAACTTGCGACAAGATGGATGTGGATATACAATAACGAAAGACCTCATTTGTCTTTGGGAGGCATTACCCCTAGAATGGTTTTAAATAATTCTACAAATTACTCCTGTTAATAATGGGGGGATTACAATGCCAACTTAACAAGGTTAAAACAGGCGGATTTATTCTGATGACAAATCAGTATCTAAAATTATATACTTCCGAGGAAGGAATATTATTTTAATGTCGCAGTTTATTTTGTTTACCTATGCTATTTCTCTTATATTCGGACTTATTACCATTGGGGCATCAGGAGCTCTTGCGCTATGGACCAGGAAAAAAAGTCTGTTCCTTACGTTTTTGTTTTATTTGGCATACACATTTGATATGTTTGCAGAAATAATCCATAAGTATATACTCATTAATATTCCCTTATTGTGGGAGACACTTTCTCTTATCTGGAATCCCGTGATGATTTTTTCTCGATTTTTTCTCCTTTTTGCTATTTTGATTTCCACTCACTTTTTTTTATTTAGAGGATGTAGAAAGAGATCAGTATTTATTTATTCACTCTTTACTGCAGTGTGTTTTTTTGTCAGTCTTAAAATATATATCTACAGCGGTCAATCCGAAACTCTTGAGAATTCTATTCCTGATTACTTCTATTTTGTCCTTATTCCTATTATTTTAATAATTGGGGTAATCCATATTTACCGATCAAAACTAATTTTATCAGAATTTCTAAATCAGCTTGAATATTCATTAACAAAAAAAGTCTTTGTTAGTTTTTTAATATCCTCACCTCTTATTATTAATGATGACTTAAGTTTTCTTAAATTAAATTTCAAATTCGCCCCGCTTGTTTATACACTGATCAGCCTCCTTCTCCTTTACTGTGTTTACAGACTTTTTCTCTCTTTCAGATTCTCTTACGAGAGCAATGACCCGGCAAACAGTACCAAATTTGAGAAATACGGAATTTCTGAAAGGGAAAAAGAAATTATTCTTCTTGTTTTAAAGGGATACAGCAATAAACAGATTAGTGAAAAAATCTTTATCTCTTTATCTACTGTCAAATCCCATATCTACTCAATCTTCAAGAAAATGAATGTAAAAACACGATTTGAACTGATGCAGGCTTTCAAATCAGTCTAAAGACTGATCGTCAAAACTATAATTCAGACTAAAGTCCTATAGAGATTACTCCTTATTTTTTCACAATAATAGACATAAATTTTTAGGAGTTGATTAGAATGGAATCAATACAAACAAAACAACGATATTATTATATGGATTGGATAAGAATAGTGGCAGCGGCAGGAGTTTTCATCCTTCATGTAGCTCATATTTTTGATGACATCCCTTTTCAGATTCAAAATGCAGAAACAAATAAGCTGTTTATGATTATTGTTATTAATCTTAATTTTTGGATAATGCCGCTCTTTTTTCTCATTGCCGGAGCCGCTTCATTCCTGTCACTAAAAAAGAGAGAAAATAAACCCTATATAAGGGAAAGGGCCAAACGCTTATTAATCCCTTTTTGTACAGGACTGTTTCTTTTAGCCCTTCCGCAAGATTATGTGGAAGCTCTAAACTATAGAAAATTCTCAGGAGCTTTTAACGATTTTATCCCTTTTCATCTGAATAATATGATCACACTAATTAAAAACTCCAATATTCTTTTATCTTCCGCAATGTTTGCAGAATTTGCCCATCATGTCTGGTTTCTTGCCTTCTTATTTTTGTTCTCTCTTTTTTCTCTGCCTCTTTTCCGTTTTTTTCAGGGAAACGGAAGTAAATTTCTTAATAATCTGACAAAAAGGTTTAACAATCCGCTTTCGCTTTTCCTGCCGGTAATTCCTCTATTTCTGATTCTTTCTACACTCCGACCTCTCGACTCTACGTATAGCGGATGGCCCGCATTTTTATACTGGGGAGGATTCTTTGTTATCGGATTTATCCTTTTCTCAAAAAAGGAAATACCGGATGCAATTGAGAGATACCGGTATGTTTTTCTGATCTCAGGGATTATATCATTTCTTCTGACACTTTTTTACCTTGTAAAAACAGGATCAGATATCTTTGATCATCCTGGTTACTCGCCTTTTGATTTTACGGGTCATTTCTTATGGGCTATAACCGCTTATGCTTTTGTCCTTTCCATTATTGGAATTTGTAAAAAGAGAATGAATTTTAATAATTCCCTGCTTTCTCATCTGTCAACAGGCTTGATGCCTTTTTACCTTATTCATCTTCCGGTGGTACTAATCATCGGTTACTTTGTGGTAGAACAGCAATTAAATCTGTACTTGAAATTCGTGATTATTTTTCTTTCTTCATTTATTTTCTCAATCCTTTTGGTTGAAACAGTTATAAAAAGAATAAAGCCGATATCTTTCCTGTTCGGAATAAAGCCTGAATCGAAATGATTTTTCAAACACACATCTTCCCCCGCCCATTATACAATAATTTTTCCCTGTTGTTTGATTCGGACGTTGCCCCCTGTCGTGGGCCATTCTCTACGGGAGTTCCGTTACTTCGCAACTGTCTACAGGACTTTTATCCTGCAGGCGGTTCTAGTGATAGAAAGAGTTTTATTTCTATTAATGGACTTATCGTCCCAAAGGATAGTAAAAAAAACGGAAAATCCGAAAGAAACTACAGAAGAGTAAGGGGTAAAAAGAAAGGGGAAATTGATTGTCGATACGACCTGTTTCCAGTAGACATTCGTTATCCCAATGACATGTCATTGCTGAACGAAGCCCGTGAGAATTCAGAGAAGATAATCGATATCCTTTTTCCTTTGGATACTGAGAGTAAGGGCGATAAACCCAGGGATTACCGCTATGTGGCGCCCATGGTGATTTCATCGCTTATACGAAGAAGAGGAGGCCGAGTCACGGTGTTAGGAGAAAAGCGCTCAGGAAGAGCAGTTGAATTACCTGAGACGAAATATAAAGCACATAGAGACGATGCTGGAACGAATCTCTACAAATGCTTTTCCTTACCGAATTATACGTCAGTTTTTAGTAATCAAGGAACTGTACCGCCAGCAACGGCAGATGTTTGAGAGAAACGAGGCTTCTCATTCATAGACCGTTTATCTTGGGAAAGCTTCAATGAAGCGGGAGACCTGATATCACAGGTTAAGAATTACAAGATACGGTAGGGGCATTATCCTGAATCGGTCCATGCGGATAAGATTTATCAGAACCGTGAGAACCGGAGATTCTGTAAGGAACTGTGTATTCGCATGACAGGTAAACCACTGGCCGTCCACCAGTTGAGACCGAGGAAAATCGGGAGAAGCTTATGGCTGAAAGAAAGCAGCGCTATCAGGATGATGTAGATCGTATCGCTGTGGAAGGATGCATTGGCGTGGCAAAAAGAAAATATGGTCTGGGTTTGATAAAATCAAAGCTCAGATACAGGAGTGAAACGGAGATATTACTCTCCGTTTTTGTCATGAATCTGCATAAAATCTGTTCAGCTGAGTTGGCCGAGATATGTGATGAATATAAGATTAAGAGGAGAAGGGCTGCTTGAGAAACTTTTTCAGCAAGCCTTATTTAAAAAAGAATATAAGTCTATTGATAGTGTAATTAATGTTTCTAAGATGATTAATGAAGAAGAATATCAACCAATAAAATTGATTGATGAAGCTGAAGAAGACAACATCAAAGGTTATCTAAAAACTAACAAGGAAAATAAGGCTTCTTGGCTTGATCGTGTTAGAGAATTACTTTATATGGATGATATTGTTAACGTGTCAAATTCTTTAATTTTTTGTCAAAGCTTCTGATAGAATTTTTGTTTTCACTAATGGCTATTCATTATGTATAATTGATACTAACAAGATTGAATGGGGCTTTGGAATTAAGATTGCATTAAATATATTATCTGGAAATGAGATTAGGGGTGTTGATGTGAAGTTAAAGAATATCGAGAAAAGATTAATGAATCTGTAAAAGATAAATTTGGCTGTGACTTACTTAATATAGAATCTCTATCAATATATGGGATTGGAATTGAAAAAACGGAAAAACTTCTGAAACTTTACCTTTTTTTAGTAAAATAAGTTTATGACAAAATATAAGGGCTATAAAAAGACTTGATTTTAAAGTTGAATTATTAAGATTACCTTTTGAAGAGAATGATAATTTTGATTCATAACAAACATTTGAACCAGGCCGTTTTTTTGTCATGCTATTTGTCCGCTTCGCTCAAATGAAAATAGCCCGCCAATCCCTTCGGGCACAATCCGGCAGGTTAAATGGTCGTTATGTTGACTGAAAGTCGCCGGTAACTATTACGTAAAATTTCTCGTACTAAGAATTAAACTGACAGGGCCGTATGGGGATTGGTTGCTGCCGCTTTTGCCAGTGAGCTTTTAGAAAAATCACTTTCCAGTCAGATTCGCTTGTTCTTTATTTATCTGGGCGAACATACAAAACAGTTTTCGTCTTCTATTCCGTTTCGAACATAAAAGAAAAACTCTCCTGGGTTAGTATTGGGCTCTTCTTCGCTTGATTCAAATATTGGATTCTTTGTAGAATATAAATAAGTGAGGCTGAGTAATGTCGGTGAGCAACATAACATGCGTATCGAGACGGACTCGCCTATTGTCATGAAAAATGCTGGTCGCTGCGCTCGGCATTTTTCATGACAATTACGGCTCGCCGCTCAAGCGGTCGTTAACTGAATGTATACGGAGGAATAAATTGAATTTTGACCACGTTGTAATACATGCTAATGATACCAGTCAGGTTTATGGTCTAAAGGAAATATTAGTTGATGCTGGAATTCCTTATGAGCCATCGTGGGGGAAAAAGTCAAAAGGCTTTCAAATATCAAATATTTGGATCGGTAATCAGTATTTTGAAATTGTAGATATTCTCCATAGTGAAAATCAATGGCAACCAAATTGGGCAAAACGGCATGCCGATGGTGATAGAGGGAGCTATTGTATTTTTCTTAAGACTACTCTTCCTGTAGATGAGGTATATCAACGGTTAAAAGCTGCTGGGTTTTCGATAAGTGAGCCTGAACGAACTTCGTTTAAGTGGTTCTTTAAGCTTTTTCAGAAAAAACTGCCTTGGCGGTTTTCACTTACTTCTAAGATACCCGGAACTGAAATAGAATTAGGCTTTATTGAATATGACAAGGGTGCTGAATCAAAATTTGCCCCATTCATGGTTCCAAATAGCTCAGAAAATGGCATTAATTCAATATCTCAAGCGAAAGTATTAAGCACGAAACTAGACTTGGCGAGAGCTTGGTTAGGCAAGGCACAGGAAGCGCTAGGTGAGCCTATTAGTTTGTCCGTCGGGGAAAAAACTGAGGACGTTGCCTTATTGCTAGAGGTTGAAGTTACAGAAGACGTGGAGTTTAGCGCGGTTTCAGTTTTTGATGTTTTGCTTCAACCTAAATCAGTTAACAAGCCATTTTAATTGACTCGGAAAAAGCCTCTCCCAATTAAATAGGGGCGTTATGTTGACGAATTTTGCAAACTACTATTTCTTTCTCCTGCATCCTGAAAGGTAATTTGATAGATTTTTAATATGGAAAAAGACGAACAACGAGATCGCTGGAATCAGTATTACAAAGAGGACAGTACTTCTGCACAAGATTTTTGGATTGAGAAATTTGTAAAGTATTTTTCCAATCAAAAAGCAAATTCAGTTTTGGATATTGGTTGTGGTGCTGCAGGTAAAGTTCCGTTTTACAAAAGACAAAACTGGGCTATATCATTGATAGATTATTCGTCTATTGCAATTGAACTCGTTCAGGAAAAATATCCCAATGTTGATTCAAAAATCGTTGATATTAGAAATGGCTTACCTTTCCCCGATGAACACTTCTCAATTGTCATTGCAGATCTTTCGCTGCATTATTTTTCAGAAAGAAAAACAAAAGAAATCCTGAAAGAAATCAAAAGAGTTTTATCGTCAGATGGATTGTTCTTAGCTCGAGTAAATTCGAATGGCGACATAAATCATGACGCTGGCAAAGGAATTGAAATAGAGCCAGGCTTTTTTGAATATGAAGGTCGGCAGAAACGTTTTTTCACAGAAGAATTGGTGTTTGATTTTTTTAATTCCGATTTTGAAATACTTCATCATGCAGAAATTAGTATAGATCGTTATTCATTAAGGAAATGGGCGTGGGAAATTGTTGCGAACTGTCGCTGAGAAGATATCCAAAAAATAGAATGAATTCCTATGAATACGATCAAAAACTATTCGAAATAAAATCTTAATGCTGTACCAAAATGGAATAGAAAAGTTTCGCACGCCCATTTTAAGAAAAATTTGAGCACGCGTAAGAAACTGTGCCAAAGACTGTATAACCGCGAAGGTACTTTTTTCGGTTGAGCCAAAAAAGGTTTTTGCGAAAACAAATGAGCTGCTTACTTCTACATGACAAGTGCAATGGAGTTGAAGAAAATACAATGTTGATTTTTCCAATAGTATTGAAAAGAAATATTCACTGAATACATAATTTAAGACAGGGCAGGATAACAATCATTTCGAGCAGTCAAGGCCTGTGTCATGGTTTTTGAGCGAGAAGGCGAGTGTGCGTTTTAAGGAAACCAATGAAAAAAGTCATTTAAGTTCCATCGACGCAAAAACACACGCCATACTTTCGCTTCGCTCCAGCACGGCTTTGCAGCTCAAATGGTCATTATACCCACAAAAGGTAATCATTGCGATAAATTTTAAAAATTAATTTTACAGTTAAAAAACAATTATTTATCCTTTTCATATCAAAACATTAGAAGGAATATCGTGAATAAAGAAGAAATTGATAAATTAATAAATATCATTAAAACTCAATATGATAATATAACTGGAATAATTATTGATAAAAATAACGACATAGAGTTTGAATATTATAATAATGATTATTGTGATGTTGATACATTTCATATTGCATCTGTTACAAAAAGTCTTATTTCCATCTTAATTGGCATTGCAATTGATAAAGGTGGCATCAAAAGTATCGATCAAAAAGTTTTAGAGTTCTTCCCTGAGTATAAATTAAAAAGAGGAGAAAAAACGATACAAGAAATCACAATAAGAAATTTATTGACAATGACGGCACCTTACAAATTCAAGTCTGAACCATATACAAAAGTATATTCAAGTGAAGACTGGACAACAGCTGCGCTTGATCTATTGGGAGGAAAAGGGAATATTGGAGAATTTAAATATACAACTGTAGGACTTCAGATCTTATCGGGAATACTGGTTAATGCAACTGGTCAACCTCTTGTGGAATTTATTAATGAAAACCTTTTTAGTCCTCTAGCTATTAATAAAACACAAAATAAAAAGATAAATAATAAAGAAGAACATATTGGATTTCTAAAAGATAAAAAGGTTATGGGTTGGGTTGTAGATCCCAAAGGAACTAATACCGCTGGATGGGGTCTGTCTCTCTCAACTCTAGATCTGTTAAAAGTCGGAAAATTATACTTAAACGATGGAAAATGGAAGGATAAGCAGATCGTTTCATCTGAATGGATTAAAGAAAGTACAAAAGAACATAGCAGATGGGAAGATAAACCATATGGTTATTTATGGTGGATTCTTAAGGGATTTGGAGAAAATTGCTTTGCAGCAATTGGTGACGGAGGAAATATTATTTTCATACATCCAGAAAAAAAAATAGTTATTGCAATAACTTCGAGCTTTATGCCTAGAGCAAAAGATAGAATCGAACTGATAGAAAAAATAATATATCCGTTACTGAAAGTTTAAAATGAAATCGCAGTAGAACAATCGCATGAACCAGATTTTCCTATGGCAAACAGGTTATGCGGGCATTCTAAAGATTGATGAAATGTTTATCGCCTCCTGATAGGAGAATAAATATAGGTATGAATCTACAGTGGAAGAGAACCTTTGGTTTAGAAATTGTTTTGGTAGTATAAATGATGGAAATAGTAGGAAGATAATGACTATAAAAATCTTATCAGAAAAGACAAAACTCCCAATTCCAACGATACGCTATTATGACAAACTTGGTTTATTCCCAGAACTTTCTAGAGATTATTCTGATTATGGAAGTTTTTCAACTAATGATTTTAAATGGGTGATATTTATAGATAGACTAAAAGATACTGGTATGAAAATCAAAGATATTGTACATTAGAAATTAAAATACGGAACCGAAAAATTTAATTATTTACCTGTTGATTTTTCTATCTCTTTTAAGTTGTAACAATCAAGTAAGACAAACTAATGCTCAAGGATTAATAAAAGCTGATAATATGGAATTACCTGAAATAACTTATGATTTCCCTGAAAATAAATCGAATCCATTTGATATGTCTTCTGATGATAGATTTTTTATTAATGCTTCTGGTTTTACAAATTTAACAGATGACTTGGACGATTTTAATATTGATACTTTGGGGGCAAAAATCCCAATGGGATACAAGACTATTATCATGTGTCAGAAGATTTGTTTTGTTCATGATGGAAAGACCTTAAAGACATGGGATTATGAAATAATTAATGATTTAAAAAGTGAGATCAATGGTCGATACTATCTTTATTCCAACAAAAAGAGAAAAACATTTCTGACTGATTGGAATAGAGATGTTGAATCATATTCTGTTTTGAGAAGTAACAAAGATGCAAGCATATACTCTTATTTGTGGGAGTCCTATGATGAAGCAGAACAATATGCAAAAGAAATCTCAGAAAAAGAAGATATTACGGTAATGATTTCATTGGTGATTAATAGTATTTCATGGCATTAAAAACCGCACATAAATGATAGGAAAAGTTATACCGCAGCCGTATAATTTAAGAGAAAATGGTATGTGTTAGGGATACAAAGCCGCTAAGGATGGACACAGGTAAAACCCTTTGCATGAAAATGGCCTGAAATAATCATACCCGCACTCCTTATTCTGACAGCAGTTTCGTGTTATCCCATGCAGGTAATCGCCACAAGTAATAAATTTCTCTCCAACACTCTCAATGCGTTGAAGTCGGAATTTTCCGTAATCCGTTGAATACTTAAGTTCATAGTCTGAACAGAAAATCCGGTGAAGTTCATTCCGGCCACGAGGGATATATTGTGATTCTGAAATAGAAATATTTGCAAAGGCCACATAACAAGGCGTTCGAGACAGATCTTTTCTTTGGCACGGTATTTTACGTCAAGCCTTTGCTCAACCCGTTGTTATGTGCACGTATTAAGAAAAAGAATATTTAATGGTTGGAAATGTAAAAGCGAATGCGATTTTTGTTAACATCAAATTCAAATATAAAGAGGAAATTTAGTATGGCCTTCAATGAAGAAGTGAAAAGAAAAATCTGAAGCTTGATTCCACAAGAATGAATACTAGTATCAGAATTCAAGATCAAGGAAATTTCATTAAAGATTATGTGCTTTCAGGAAACTATTGTAATTAGAAAAAAGAGAAGGGCAGGTTATTCAATCAAAGAAAATGGGAAACGGAATTTATGATTTGTTCAAAAGTGAACTGAATTGATTATTGAGAAAAGTGCAATTAATAAAAGACTAAAAAGGAAGCGGCACCTGAATTCAACCACCAAGTGCAACGAAATTTATCCATCTTCACAATAAACCTCCAGAGGTGTTTTGAATCCATGTCGTTTTCTGGGCCTTGAATTCAGGCGGTGAGCGATCCAGTTGCATCGGTTTTGATCGATATCTTTCATGAGCATCTTCTTGGGTACATACTGCCTAATCAATCCGTGCCATTATCCAGGGTGAGGGTTCTTCAATTTCTTGATGATTACAAAACATGATTTTCTTTCAACCAGCGCATCAACAGCTGTTTTGTGAAGAAGCCAGATAATAATCCATTCGATTTTGTTCTCATTTCATTTTTCAAGAGTGCTATTTCTAATAACATGGTTTCTTGTTGACTTTTTAATGCATTTAAACTAAACATACGTCACTCGAATGAATCGATTATTTTGGACACAAAAAATCCATTTTAAATAATTTGTTTATTCATCGTTGTGAGGTTTACTATTATGCTCAAACAGAAAAGAAGCTCAATCATCCTTAAGTTTTTTTCCTCTGTCTCTATTCTTTTTGTATTTTCTTGTACTAATCCTTCTGGCCCAGAAACGACTGTAGCTAAACCAGAAACAACTGTAGCTATACCAGAAACAACTGTAGCTAAATGGGTAGAGGTGGGTAATGCCGGATTTAGTGCTGGCATGGCACCCCATACATCCCTAGCTTTCGACTCATCTGACAACCCCTATGTGGCTTATCAGGATTCCGGGAACAGCTATAAAGCCACGGTGATGATGTTTGATGGAAGCTCTTGGGTAAAGGTGGGTAATGCCGGATTTAGTGCTGGAGGGGCAAACTATACATCCCTAGCTTTTGACTCATCTGACAATCCCTATGTGGCTTATCAGGATTACGGGAACAGCGACAAAGCCACGGTGATGATGTTTGATGGAAGCTCTTGGGTAAATGTAGGTAATGCCGGATTTAGTGCTGGAGCGGCACCCAATACATCCTTCGCTTTCGACTCATCTGACACCCCCTATGTGGCTTATCTGGATAGGGATTCCGGGAACAGCAGCAAAGTCATGGTGATGATGTTTGATGGAAGCTCTTGGGTAGATGTGGGTAGTGCTGGAGAGGCAGCCGATACATCCCTAGCTTTCGACTCATCTGACACCCCCTATGTGGCTTATCGGGATTCCGGGAACAGCTACAAAGCCACTGTGGTGATGCTTGAGGGAAGCTCTTGGGTTAATGAGGGTAATGCCGGATTTAGTGCTGGAAAGGTAGCCAATATATCCCTCGCTTTCGATTCATCTGACACCCCCTATGTGGCTTATTTTGATTACGAGAACAGCGACAAAGTCACGGTGATGATGTTTGATGGAAGCTCTTGGGTAAATGTAGGTAATGCCGGATTTAGTGCTGGAAGGGCAGAATATATATCCCTCGCTTTCGACTCATCTGACACCCCCTATGTTGCTTATAAGGATTCCGGGAACAGCGGCAAAGTCACGGTGATGAAATACGAATAGATGAAATCTTTTCCTTGAATAGAGAGGAAACAAACCATAGATTTTAAACTTTTATGTCAAGTATTACTCAGGCTTGCAGTTATAAGTCCGAAATGGACCAGGAATTCTCTCTTTTTACTAAGGTGTGTTTAGTCCGATTAATATTTCGGCTTTTTCACAAAACGGCTGGTTGGCATGCGCTCTTGCTCTTATACAGCAAGGCCTTGTTCGCCTTTGATGGTATCACATCACTTATAGAGCTGTATCTACAGCTGTTTTACGATGAAATCCAGCAAGCGCTCTATTTGGAAATTCATCTGAATCACAAGTACTAATACTAGTCTTGGAGCTGGATTTAATACTATGTCTCGATTTTTCGCTGCTTTTTGTACAAATGAACCGTGTTATACTGCTTAGGAAATCAGCTATACAGTCATTTGCGTGTAATTTGTTACTTATCTACAAAGTCGTGAAGAAATAATGTTGTGTGCATGTAAAAATTCATGTAACTCAAAATTTCATACAAGAAATTACCGCACTGCGTCTTTCAATGATTTTTGCTTTTATGATTAAAAAATGATCTCAGCTCAAAACACAAAATGAGAATTCACAAATTCAATCTGTAATAATGAATTTCAAATAATAAAATTCCCACAGAAAAAATAGAATAAAAAACTTAGACACCAGTTGCAGAAAATATGAAGTCATCTTTAATGAACTCCATCTAACTAAAGAAAATAGGGAAAGGAATTTATGATTTGTTTAAAAGTTAACTGTGATGATTATTGAAGAAAAGTTCAATTTATAAAATCCTAAAAAAGGAAGAGGCTCATAACAAATGAAAACGTCGTATATCCGCGAAACGTTATATCGTATATGCCTGGAACGCTAAATGCAATTTGTTAAAAGAAAAACTAATGTGATATGAATTTAGTTAAATTCTATTCTGCCAAAAGTTTTTTCGATAATATCCAATACTTATTTTTTGTTGATTCTATTTGCTGAAAAATTTAGAATGATAATATTGGAGGGGCAGTGTTTTATTTAATTTCCACATGTATAGCCTGTTTAGTTGGAATTATATATTATTTTCTTGACTTAGAAAAGATTTCTATAATTCATAGTTTATTGCTCTGGAATCTAGTAGTCGGTATTGGTTTTTTTGGAATCTTCAATTTTGTAGGACATGCTATTAAGTCTGAATTAGTCGCAAAAAAAATTGGATGGATATCTAATGGATTTCAAAAAGAGTTGGGATTTGTTTCTTTAGGAATAGGAATCAATGGAATCTTATGTTATTGGTTTAGAGATGGGTTATGGATTGGAACAATTATTATAACAACCATTTTTCTTGTTGGAGCCGGATTTCTTCATATATCAGAAATGAAAAACAAAGGAAATTTTAATGTTGGGAATACGATAATAGTAATTCCAGATTTTTTAATTCCATTACTTTTGGTTGCATTATTTATCATAGATTCTTCAATTTAATTAAGAATAATTCGTGAAATCACAAACTGCATCTAACAGCGTCTATATGCTCCGCTTCGCTTCGGGCTACGCCACATTTGCCTACGGCAAACATCATATAAATGCGAAACGTTATGTACAATTTAATTTACGGCTTCGACACCGGTTTTCAGGCCGTCCATGGCCTGAAAAACTTTTTATGAGGATAGAAAATGAAAATTGAACAAATTGTTCAAAAGCTAGATACAGAATTTGATATTCAAAACCACTCAGAAGATTTAGTTGAATGGGCTGTCACTAATGAAAACAAAGAGTATATAAATCCTGATTTCTTAGATAAAAAGACGGCTCTTTTTTCAAGAAATTCAGAAAGTATTGATAAGGTTTACACTGTTGTTTTTATTACTGAAGAAATCGTTAATGCTATATCAAAAGAATCTAATTGCTTGATCATCACACATCATCATTTTGATTACTTTGAAGATGAACGGGGATTACAGGCCATAAGTTCTGATTATTTGGAAAGGCTTAGGCAATCGAATAATTCAATATACGTAGCTCATGCACCCTTGGATACTCATAAGAAATATGGAACGTCAATTTCTTTGGCTAATCTTTGTAAGATCGAAGCCGTAGAATATTTTTATGATTACTTCGGAGCACCAACAGCATTAATAGGAACAATTAAAAAACAAAGTTTTGACCATTTTTCATCGCTTGTTCAATCAAAGATAGAAAGGCCGTTTCTTACAAAAGTTCAACATAAAGAATATGTCAAAAAGATAGCTGTTGTCGCCGGTGGAGGAGATGATCCTGAAATCTTGCAAACAGCATTTGATAAAGGCTGCGATACGTTTCTTACAGGAACAGTTGAACATCGCTGGGATTCTCCTCCTTTTCAGGATGCAAATAAAAGATTTCATGAACTAAATAAAGCTTTAAAATTGAATCTAATAGGTGGTACTCATTTCGGGACAGAAAGACCTGCAATGATTAAATTCACTGAGTTTATCAAAAACCTTGGTTTGGATTGTGATTATTGCGAAGATTATAGTTTATTGAATGTGGAATAAAGCACCCACGCCATTGTACAATCCTAATACAATGGCTTTTTCTAACCGCAAGATCCGTAAATTAAACTGTACATAACAGCGAATACCTGGTTCCGCTTCGCTGCACCCAAATTGCCCTTCGGGCAACTTTAGGTATTCGCGAAACGTTATTGGCAATAAGCGCCTAAGCATATATTTTACAAGGAAGAGTCTGACATTCATGTCAGATAAAGAGAATATGAAGATATTGAAAAGAAATTTTATGATCTCTTCAATAAGAAATCAAAAGTTTATAGAAGTGATATTACAATTGTTTGAGATCGCAAGATAACAAAGATTTGCTACGGATTTGCCTATGTCACAATTATTCCGCCAAATACGGCAAACCGCAGAAATCGGCGTTAAAATTACGACGTTTTTACGTGATATGCTGTATAATAAATTAAGCAAAACAGGTGGCTGCAAATGCTGTCACCATTTTCAACTTCGCATATTCGCGGAACGTTAGGCGAAAGAATATCCTGAGTAAGGTAGTAGTTTAACCATATACCAACATTATTCAGATTAATATATTGAGATTGATTGAAGCAGGCTTATATGAAGCAGATTGAATTTTATGAAGCAAAGCTTAAGTTTGAGACCGATTCTTGGGACTTGAATCAGATGATAATTAATAATGACGAAGTTGTACGTGACCTATTGCTATGGTATCGGATGTAATGCATCTACCAAGGGTGCTTTGAACCTATCAAGGCTTGGGTATAATGTTAAGGAATTACTAGGAGGGCTTGATTGGTGGAAAAGAGATGGATACCCAACGGAAGGTGAAGATGGGAAAGATAGAAAAGCAATCAGTTGTGGTTGCGATTAAGTTTATCATAAGCTTCCGGATATTCCTTCGCCTAACAGAGAATAGGTGGTTCCGCTTCGCTTCACCCAAATTGGCCTATTCTCGGAACGTTATAGTCAATAGCCAAATTACATTGAGAAAACTTAAAGCCAATAAAAGCCAACCTACATTAGACCAAAAAATATATGCTATTGGTAATAAATAAATGAAAATAATATTACAATTTGTAATAGGCGAAATCGATATAAGATTAGGAATGTTGATGAAGGCTTCGGATGGTTAGAATAAATTAATCGGCTTTTCTTGGCTGATACATATATAGCAAAGGTAAAAGTTAACCGTGAATCATTTATTACAGATGCGGTTACTGCCTATAACAGCGAATATGCGGTTCTGGCCAAAGGCCATCACCCAAGCTGCAAATGTATTGCCGGTAACTAAAACGCGAATTTTAACAAATCGCTGTAGCTGAACTGGCTATTGTCACAGTTCAGCTGAGCTCGTCGTTAGGCACACGCCTCCGGTGGGGAGGATTGACTGACGGTTAGATTATAATAAAATAGATAATTTAATTTGTTAAATTATAAATTAAATAATAGGAATTTATATGAATATTAAATCAGTAGAAATTAGTAATATCCCTGCATTAATATATGGGGATAGTGCAGATAAGATATTTATTTTTGTACATGGGCGTTACTCAAATAAAGAAAGTGCAGAAAGCTTCTCAGAAATAGTTACAAAAAATGGTTACCAAGTTCTTAGTTTTGATTTACCTGAACATGGTGAAAGAAAAAATGAAGAATATTCTTGCAATTTAAAAAATGGAGTACATGATTTAAAAATAATTTATGATTCAATAAAAGAAAAATATAAAGAATTATCTTTATTTGCTTGTAGCCTTGGTGCATATTTTAGTTTAGTGGCATATTCAGAAATATTATTTAAGAAATGTCTATTTCTTTCACCAATTCTTAATATGGAAAGATTAATTCAAAATATGATGAAATGGTCAAATATTAATGAAGAAAAATTAGAAGAAGAAAAAGAGATTGATACATCATTTGGTGAGAAGCTTTCATGGGAATATTACAATTATGTAAAAGAACATCCAATTAAAAAATGGAATAGTCCAACATCAATTTTGTATGGAGAAAGTGATAATTTGACTGAGATAGATATTTTAAACACATTCGCCAAAAAATACGATTGTCACGTTGAAATCATGAAAAATGGAGAACATTATTTCCATACTCCTGAGCAACTAAAATTCTTGAATTCTTGGATTACTAAACAAAAATATGAATAAAAATTGCCTAACAAACAGTTGGAGCAGATTTGGCTATGTCACGGTTCTTGCATACGCAAGAACACGCGCCATTTGACGCCAAACAGCTCAACTGAGTCGTTATGTGTACAAAAAAGATATTTTGATAAAAAAAAACGAGATTTGGAATCATAATATTTAAATTTGCTCATTGACCTTTGTCTCAGTATATTCTAATTAACACTTGCTTTGCTTTGCTTTGCTTTGTGTATAAGAAGCTAAGCATTACACAACATGCTTAATACTTTCGCCAGTTAAAACTTAACAATACACTTTCTTTATTAAGAAGAAGTACCATTATAAGGAAAAACTGTGCGTGAGAATTTCGAAATTAAAAAAATTGCCTTTATCGGAGATTACCTTCCAAGAAAATGCGGTATTGCCACGTTTACAAACGATTTATGCAAATCTGTATCACGGGCCTATCCAAAGACAAAATGTTTGGTTGTTCCGGTTAATGATACCCCCGATGGTTATGTATACCCCCGGGAAGTGCGTTTCGAAATCCTGGAACAGGATTTATCAGCTTATCTCCGGGCCGCCGACTTCTTGAATATTACTGATGTGGATCTGGTTTGTGTGCAGCACGAATTCGGGATATATGGTGGAGATGAAGGGAGCCATATTCTGGCAATGATGCACACCCTGCAGATTCCCATTGTTACTACATTGCATACCATCCTTGAAAAGCCTAATCCCATTCAATTAAAGGTCATGGGCGAAATTATCCGCCTGTCTACACGGCTCATTGTCATGTCAGAAAAGGGAAAGGGCCTGCTGATCAAACACTACCAGGCTCCGGAAAGCAAAATAAGCATGATTCCTCACGGAATACCGGACATACCCTTTGCTGACCCCAATTATTTCAAGGAGGAGTTTGGTGTTGCCGGTAAACAGGTCATACTGACCTTTGGCCTTCTGTCTCCCAACAAGGGTATCGAATTTGCCCTGGAGGCCATGCCGGAGATTCTAAAGGATTTTCCCGAAACCGTTTTTATCGTGGTGGGGCAAACCCATCCGCATTTATTAAAGCAAGTCGGAGAGCAGTACCGGGTTTCCCTGGAACTGTTGGCAAATACGCTGAATATCCAAAAGAATGTGGTGTTCTTCAATCGATTTGTTGAGCTGGATGAACTTACCCGATTTATCGGCGCTGCTGATATTTACCTGACCCCCTACTTAACAGAGACCCAGATTACTTCGGGGACCCTTGCCTATGCCTATGGCACAGGTAATGCGGTGGTATCGACTCCCTACTGGCATGCCAAAGAATTGCTTGATCAGGAAAGAGGCAGACTGGTTCCCTTTCGAGATTCCGGGGCTATAGCGGGAGCGGTAATCGAATTGTTCAGGGATTCTTCTCTACGCCACAAAATCCGCAAAGAGGCGTATACCCGTGGCCGCGGGATGATCTGGAGTGTGGTCGCCCGTATGTATATGGATGCGTTCCGGGAAGCCGGACTGAGTCATGGTTCAAACCGGGAGAAATCCCCCCTGATAGCCACTCTGGACACATCTCCTGATCTGCTGCCTGTGCTTAAATTAGACCATCTGTACCTCATGAGCGACTCCACAGGAATCTTCCAGCATGCCTCCTTCGGAGTTCCCAATTTTGCCGAAGGGTATTGTACCGATGATAATGCCCGGGCCTTTATTCTTACTCTTCTCCTGCAGCGGTCCGGCCGTAGTACAGAAAGAAGTAATCAGCTGGCTGCGGTATATGCCGCATTTATGAGTTACGCCTACAATCATAAAACAGGACGCTTTCGCAATTTTATGAGTTTCAACCGTGATTGGATTAACGAGCCAGGTTCTGAGGATTGTCACGGACAGGCCATCTGGGCCCTGGGCATGAGCCTCGGCCATCATAGGCACAAACGCTATCAGCCTTTGGCTGCCAGTCTCTTTGAAGCTGCGCTTCCTGTGGTCGCTGATTTTAAATCTCCCCGGGCCTGGGCCTTTGCTCTTCTCGGCATCGATGAATATCTGAAGCAGTTCAACGGTGACAGACGCACCGAGCAGATGAGAGAACATCTAGTGATGAAACTGATCCAGCGCTTTCATGATGCCTCAGCTACAGACTGGGTTTGGTTTGAAGACAAAGTCACCTACGCCAATGCTAAATTATCCCATGCCCTTATCCTCAGCGGACGGGTGATGAAGAACAACGAAGCCCTGGAGATCGGACTCAAAACCCTCTCCTGGCTTTTGTCTATTCAGACTTCATCGCAGGGAATATTCCAGGCTATCGGTACAAACGGATTCTATGAAAAAGGTAAGAAAAAGGCCAGCTTCGATCAGCAGCCAATAGAGGTTCAGGCGACCATATCTGCCTGTATTGAAGCCTTTAATAGTACCGGTGAAATGAGCTGGGCTCAGGAAGCAAGAAGGATATTCGACTGGTTTCAGGGGCGAAACGATCTGGGACTGGGTATGTACGACCCGGAAAGCGGGGGCTGCAGAGATGGACTTCATTCCGACCGGGTGAGCCAGAATCAAGGGGCGGAATCCTCTTTGGCATTCCTGCTCTCTCTTGAAGAAATGTATATTCTTCAGGGAAAACTGGCCAGCTTTAAAACAGACTCAAAGAGGAAATCAATCAAATGAAAAAAACATTTGGAAGGAAAATAAAAGATTACGGACCTTTGTCGGAGCTTTTGGCCCGGCGAACGGGCCCCATTCTGCTTCCCGACAGGTCACATGTCTTGATCAGGGCCTTTTCAGCGGGAAACAAGACCATCACCCGTAATATCATTAAAAGGGTACTGTCTTTATCCGATGCTGAGACCGACAAAAAGCTGGAAGAAGTACTCAAGGAATTCAAGGACAGGCACCCGGATATTGAAAAGACATTTAACAGCCGATATAGGGAGATCCTTGACTATACCCGGCAGGAACTGGACATACCCGATAGACGAAAAATGCTCATCGGCGCCTATTTCTGCCACGAGTATTCTCCCGAATCTGCAGCACTTTTGAATCCCTCCATTATTCTTCACCCCAACCAGGAAGATCTGGACCCCGGTGCTATCAGGTTCATTCTCAGTTTGAGAGCCATTGGAGAAGGGCATATCTCATCCATAACCTTCCGCGAGGGGGTAATCGATGCCCTTGGTGAAATATCCCTGGTTCCTCACGGTCCCTTTATCAGTGAGCCGGAATATTTGCCCTATTACAGGTACAAGAAGGATCTTTTTACCCGAAAGCTGGAAGAAGCGGGATTCCATAACCATTTCTGCCGGAGAGTGATGGATTCACTGCCTGATTATTTTACCATGTCCGAGCTCCAGATCCTGCTTAAAGAAAAGCGCAAATCTATGAGTGATATGGATACCCTTGCTGACAGATCGATCCACGGAATCCTGCTCCTTGCAAAATCCAATTATGAAGTACGCTTTGATTCCAACAGCCCCGTCTCACAGCGAATTCTCTTTCCCGAGGGACCGACTCAAAGTAACGGGATAGAAGACGCCCGTTTTGTCCGGTTTATCAATGATGACGGTAGTTATACTTATTATGCCACCTATACCGCCTATGATGGAAAGATAACTATGCCCCAGTTGCTAGAAACTGAAGATTTTATCCATTTCAAGTTTTCCACCCTGAACGGTCCGGCAGTCCAGAACAAGGGGATGGCCCTGTTCCCTCAAAAAATCGGGGGAAAATATGCCATGCTGTCACGGCAGGATGATGAAAATATTTTGTTGATGTTTTCTTCCAATATTCATTTCTGGCAGACCCCGAAACTGCTGTTAAAACCTTTCGCGGATTGGGAGCTTGTAAAGATTGGAACCTGTAGTTCTCCCATTCAGACAAAAGCAGGATGGCTGGTAATGACCCATGGAGTGGGGGCCATGAGAAAATATTGTCTCGGCGCATTTCTGCTGGATCTCAAAGATCCTTCCAGGGTTATCGGTCGCCTGAGATCCCCCCTCTTATCACCTAATGAAACAGAGCGGGATGGCTATGTCCCTAACGTTATCTATTCCTGCGGCTCCCTGATTCATAATCATAATCTGATTATTCCCTATGCCATGAGCGACTATGCAACCAGTTTTGCCAGTGTAAATGTAGAGAAATGTTTAGAGTCAATGAGACCTATATAAATTTTATGGAGGATATTATGAGTGAGAAAACCCCCTGATTAATTTTCTTGAGGGAAAGCACTTCTGGGTATGGATTGTGGTCTATCTTTTGATAACTGGAGCCATTTTCGGTATTTCCAGACTGGTGCTTTATTACTGGGAATGGTTCCCTGGATCGGCGGGATTGCTATGGGCAATCATTCAGTATTCCCGGCATAAAAGAAGAAAAATAATGATTCAGATGACGATTCATAGGAGATGAAGGAATAAAGGGAGTATTGAGAAACAGATCATGTTTCCTACTGGAATTGCTCCATGAAATAGAATTATACTAAAAGATAGTCTACTGGTTATCTGTACTTAGAAATATTGATTATTACGCTCAAAATGAATCAGAAAAAATGTTTCATTCCGTTTCGTTTTAAAGGAAAACTTCCCTTGGAATGGAAACATATAATCCATAACTACAAATATTATGAACTCCCTTCCTCCTGGGCTGTAAATAAGTTTTAAGGGTGTTATATATTGGCTTAACGGGACTGGATACTTAATTATACTGGCCAGGAATGATGGTATTTGCTTCAGCAAATAAAAAAAGAGAATTCAGGTGGGTTAGTGAAACTTCGAAAGGCTCCCAGTGGTAGAAGGGCGTTGGAGAAAAGAAAATCTCTATACGGACTTGAGCTTTTGGGGTAGAATCGCCACATAACAAATCGCTGAAACTGACCAAATCTTTGTCATGCTTTTTGCCTTCGGGATGATTTGGCAGCTTAGCTCGGCGTTAAATGAATGGCAGTCATGACGAGTAACGAGTTAAAACTGCTTGAGTATTTGGTGGGACATTTCCAATCAGGAAATATTAGTCCAGATAACCCATCGACACACTTGCCTTATTCAAAGATATTGGCAGAGTTAGAATTTCTTAATGATGATCGAACTCCCGGCGATATCTTAACCAGCATGCGATGAGCAGCCTGGCTGAGTGGCTTTATGAGAATAATCTTCCCGCTATAACCGACAGTATATGGACTTTAAGTGGCAGCGAGGTGAGATTCGAAAGGCTTGTAGTATTGATTGGAACGCTGAGCTAGAAAAATTGGGTGCGTTTCCGCTTGAGGGAGATTTTGAGCTCCCTGAAGAAGTTCCTAAGTCTTTGACTGAGGGGGCAAAGAAATCCATTACTATAACCGCATACGAACGGAATCCAGCCGCTAGGAATGGATGTATCAAAGAACATGGAATCTCGTGCGAGGTATGTGAATTTAATTTCGAGGCCTGTATGCCCAAATTGTCACACAATGCTGCATAGCAAGGGCAATATAAGTATTGAGCAGCTGTAAAATAAAGCATTGCAGCGGACAAGCCGATGAATGCGGTGTTCTACTGACACTAGAGGCAAAATATTAATTATTATGGATAATTTATTTTTTCTGAATCGGATCAAAATATAATCCTCCTTTGGAAGAGGAAGACATATGGGGCATATCAAATTCATACTAGAAAGAACAAGAACAGAAAAGATGTTCTGAATTGATATATTGGATTATTATGAAAGAAATGTTGTGGGGTAATATTGACTTCTCCATCTGAGGATGTGGAAGAAGTATCACTCAATTCACAAGCAAGTATTAGTATTTTGATAGGACAACTATAAATTTACTATAGTAAGCATTTTTTAATACTAAAATAAATCAAATTTGAGGATAAAATGAGCTGCGAAACACTATTTTCAGAATATCCATGTCTGATTTCCAACCGATTAACTTTGAAAAAAATTGAAGAATCTGACATTGAAGACCTTTTTAGTATTTATAGTAATGAAAATGTATTTAAATTACGACCAGGGAAAGCTAAAAAGAATATTGATACAGTTAAAAATATGATTGGGCATTTTGAAAGAGATTTTAATAAGAAAAAAATGATATTTCTAGGAATTTATCAAAATTTTGCAAATAAGAAATTAGTCGGGATTGCTGAAATTTTTGATATAAACAAGAAAGTGAATTCTCTGACAATTGGTTATACTCTAAATGAGAAATTTTGGGGAGAAGGTTATGCTACAGAATCAACTAAGCTTATAGTCAGTTTCCTTTTCAACAAAATCAAAATTAATAGAATTCAGGCATTTGTTATGCCTCAAAATGTTAAATCTAAGAAGGTTCTAATAAGAAATAATTTTTTATTAGAAGGAACTTTAAGATCAAGTGAATTTTGGCTTGGTAAAGGAGTTGTTGATTTAGAGGTTTATTCTATATTAAAAAGTGATTTTACGAATAATGAAAAACGAAGTAGAACAATCGAATGAACAGTGACAGCGTCTATTGTCAGGGTATCTGCTGCTTCACTTTGTTTTGAAGCAAATACCCCGCCAATTCCTTTCGCTTCGCTACAGGATCGAGTTTGCACGTTATTCGGGCGTTAGACACACGCCTTCGGTGGGCGAAGAAATAATTTTTTTATGAGGTTTATATGTTTAGTGTAGATCATATTATGATTGAAACAAGAACTCCAGAAATTGATGCAAATACCATGGTTAAAGACCTTCAATTACCATATGCGTGGCCATTAATGGTAAAAAATGAATATTCCAGCATTGGTGTTAATTTGGGTACGTTTAATATAGAATTTATTGATTTTAAGATCAGGTTTGGTAAACCATCAACACATTCTACGGGATTAAGTGGAATTGCATTTACTTCAAAAAATACAATAGAAGAAGATTATAAATATTTTGAGGAAAAAAAGATTAAATACCGAGTTGGTGAAAATATTGAGGCCCATACAACAATAACATTAAATGAAGATTTGATATTTCCAACATTTTTTCTAGTAAAATATAAATTCAATACAGATGGATGGAAAAAGAGATTAAATGAGGAGTTTGTTAAAGCAAATGGAGGAAAATACAATATTAGTAAAGTGGAATCCATAATAATTAATAAAAAAGATGTGTTTAACGAAACATTTGATAATTGTTCAATACAATTTAATCAAAACAATTCAGAGAATGAAATTGTATTAAGATCATTAAGTATTGAAAATAAACCAAAAATCATCCATTTTGATAATTTTGAAATAAAAATTGTCTAACAACTGGATCAACCTGTCATTTTCTTTGTCACGTTTTGTGCTAACTCGCTTTGCTCGTCTCACGCACAAATCAGGTCAAACCGTTACGCGGCGCGAAAATGCAGATTATCCAAATGTTATGTTTCAAAGGCTGAATTCTAAATAACAAAAGGAAATACAGAATTATGAAGCGATTATTATTAATAAATATTTACCTATTTATATTTATAGGGATAATTTTCTCACAAAAAAGCAATAGAGAAATAATGAATATATATGGGGATGTTCGTGAAATGACATTTTCGTCCTATGATGTTTATGCCAATACTACCAAAAAGAAACTAGATGCAACAACTTTTCGATTTAATCAAGATGGATACTTAATTGAAACTATTTACAAAGATAGAAATGATGAAATTTGGAGTTGGACACAATTCATACGCGATGAGACCAATTTGATATCGGATGAATTTGATTTAAATGAAAATGGAATTAGAACAAAACATTATTTATATGAATATATTTATGATGAAAAATTATTGATATCTTCAATCAAAAAAAATGAAAAAAATGAAATCGTTGAAAAAATAGAATATCAGTATGATAGTAACAATTTGCTAATAGCAGAAATAAAGACTAATTCAAAAGATGAAATAAAATTTGAAAAAGAATATATATATAATGCTAAAGGAATTTTAATACAAGAAATTAGTAAATCCTCTCATTTTTTTACCAGTGAATTATTTAAACTTTCTGATGAGGGTATTGAAATTGGTAAATTTTATCTTGATGAAGATAACAATATACTATCGGAATATACTTACTATTTTAATGAATATGGTTTTCAAATTGGGCTTGATAGATTAGAGAAAAAAACGGGAGAGATTTTTAGCTCAAATTATGAATTGGATGAATATGGAAATATTATTAAAGTTTTTTCTCCAACTCAATATTCAACAAAAATAGTTGAATATAACTATATATATGGGGAATAACTTTTAAATGCTAATGGAAATATAACCAACGCGTGCAACTGACAACCGCTTCGCGGACCAATTTTGCAGCTGATACGGGCGTTATATGTAAATTGGGGGGAGAGATATGATTGAAAATGAATTTTGGGATTTAATTCAAAAATCAAAATTGAATTTTGGAGATAATCTAGCAGGTCGTGTCAAATATCTCAAAGAAACTTTGAAAGAGATGCCTGAAGCAGATATCTTTGATTTTGAAGAATGCCTTCGTAAGAAAATTATTGAGTGTGATAATTTCAAAGTAATGGCTGCAGCTAAAATCATTGACGGCTACGTTTCTGATGATTCATATATTTATTTTCGCTGTTGGTTAATTGGTAAGGGTAAGCAAATATTTGATGAAGCAATAATCGACCCTGACTCGCTCTCTACTGCAATTGGCGCTGATGAATTATGTGACTTTGAAGAATTACTGTATATTGCAACACAAGCTTTTTCAGAAAAAGTCGGCAAAGAAGAAGACGAGACATTTCCAAGGAATGCGTGCATTTCAAAAGGTTTAGATTATGACTTTGGCGCACCTCCTACTAAAGGAGATGATTGGGATGAGGATGATCTTCCCACAACTTATCCCAAACTCTGGACTGTAATAAACGGGTAAACACATAACAAAAAAATGCAGGAACCTACCTTCGTTCTGTCAAATTTGGTTGGCCGCTGATGTAGGCGTTATATGTACACTGGGTACACTTTAGGCACATCGTTTACACTTTTCTAGCAGGGAAATTTCCCTCGAGGAGAAGACTGTGCCATGGAAGGAGATGTCTAAGATGGAGCAAAAGGCGGTAAATACATCAGCGCTTCAAACTACATTAGGTTTTAGGGTATCAAATATGAGATATCTTGGTTCTACCTTCGTTCTCTTCTTGTGCCCTTTGATTAAACTATTTCTTTTGAGGATAGCGTTTAGCGTGGATTCACTGGGATATTCATTTTGGGAAATTCAACTTCTAGTAAGAATAAAAGCATCTCAGCGCCCCATCGCGGTTTTTTTTCCTAATCTTAATAATCTCTTTTTTCGATTCGAGAATCTGTTTCATTGGCAACTCTTTTAGGGGCTTTTGAAAGTTCTGCCAAACCAGGATCATCATAGGAATCATAACGCTTAATGTATGTGTAAACAGTTGGCCTACTAATCCCAAAGACTTCCGCTAAGGCTGTGCTGATTTCAAAGGGAAATTCAGAATGGGAAACCATCAGTACTGTTATCCACTTACTATAGCTGATATGTTTTTACAGCAAAAGGTATGCATAGTGCCAATTTAATGGCTGTGTAGAAGTTTTGTATGCGTGCACAGTTTTCTTTCAGGAACATCACTACCTTAATGATGCCTTCAATAGCAGCGACAATGGCACCCGGCCGGGTTGAAGTAGGCAATCAGCTTGGCGATGCCCTTCCCAATAATAGTGTTGCGCACCCATTCGATAATAAAAAGGATCTCCTTTGCCAATGGTTGGCTCATTATGTCTGTATCGTACTGGAACTTTTCCAGTAGTATTTCGAATTATTTTTGGAATACGGG